>JAQVVD010000040.1 GCA_028699155.1 Candidatus Peribacteraceae bacterium
TGTTTTGCTTGCTGGAAGGTCTTCAGAAAAGCACTTCAGAATATTTCTGATTTTGAATGTCGAGATTTTGGCGTACCGGACGTGCATAGGAGAAGTGTAGAGGAACTTCTCCTAGGGGAGAGCCAAATATTAAGTAGCGAAGCCGGGCTCCGCCCGGCTGGAGCAACACCAATCAAGGGAAAAGTGGGCTCGTGGGAGAAAAACCGTAGGTTTGTCTCCCACGCATATAAAAATAAAGACCGCCCGTTAAAGGCGGCCAGTAAGTGGTGGAAAGAACGAATAGCTAGAAACGAATTTCAAAGCCGCATAGTTGTAATGGATGCTACAAAAGAATGCAAGTACTTCTTGAAAAAAACAGCAAAATCTGAGAGAATTGTTCCTCTCTGATGCATCGTATCTTCCTGTCAACATCGGCGGAGAACAGGCTGCTCCATATGGGACAGATCGTGGAGAACTTCAAGCAGCTGGGCGCAGACAACTTGAAGAAACCGGCAAAAGCCATGCAGGACGGTAATGTGGCAGGTGGTGTGCTTGGGTACGGGGTAAGCGCATGGGATGTTGCGACACGCAGCGGAGATGCGCTCTTCCAGGGAATCGCCGGGCGGAAGATTGAGGATGCAAATGCGTTGGGTGATGTGCAGAATGTCGTTGCCTGCACGGTGAAAGCGGTAGGGAACGTGCTAACGTTCCGACCCAAAGAACTTGTGAAGAATGTCATCAGCGGAACATCCAGCGCGTTTCAGGCGCCCCAGAGCCTGGTGACACAAGCCGGAAGGGCCGCAACGGGAACGGATTACAAGCTGGCCGCCTAACTCCTGTCTTTTTGAATCATGCCTCTCGGAGAAGTACCCAGCACCGGATTTGAATTTTCCGCCTTCTCAAAAGAGGCGGCGATCAATACGGGAGGGCAGCTGCTCATCATCGGCGCCGTAGTCCTGGGAGGGATTTGGGTCCTGCGGAAAATGTACCAGGGCGTTACAGGCGCCAATTGATTGGATTGGATCGTCTCCTGTTGGATTATTACGGCGCGGGAGCGACGAACCCTTCTGCCTGCACCGTTGCGCTGCCATGCACGCGCGGAACAAGATGCACGACATTCACGGACTGGAACACCATGAATACGATATAGAGGAGGAAAAGCACCCACCCCTCCCAGCGCGACAGGAATGCCTTCGTCCGCGCGAAGATGAAGAAGAGCGTGAAACCTACGCCCATCAGCAGGAATGCAGGAATGAACTCGCTGCGTTCCAGGATGAACGAGCCGTTCACGATGGCAAGCAGACCGATGAGCAGCGTATTCGCTGCGGCAGATCCCAGGTAGTCGCCAAAGGCGATATCCTTGTGCCTCCCGAGAACGCCGCGCACGGCGATCACGAGCTCCGGGATGTTCGTGCCAATCGCGAGCAGCAGCAGCCCGATGAAGGATAAGGGCACCTGCAGCAGTTCCGCGAAGTACACGGCCTCATCCACCAGCACTTTGCCGGAGATGAAAATGACAACGGCGCCGAAGGCGATCTTGCTGATATCGAACGCTGTGGCGCGGCGATGGCTCGTGAGCTCAGCGCCGACCTGCACCACGGCATCGCGCGCGACCTCTTCAGACGGGTGCTTCTTCTGGAGGAGGAAAATGAGCGTGACGTACAGCAGGAGCATCACAATGCCCTCGCTACGGCTTAAGTCCCCATCGATGCAAAAGAAGGATGGGAGAAGGACGATGAGGAGAAGGAATGCGAGATTCCGCGGTCGCAGAGCTTTGGTAGTCTCAAACCCATTCCCGATGATCGCCAGAAGCGGAATGATCAGGAAGAATATGACAATCGCCCCGCCGACGAGGTTCCCCGCCGAGACCTGCGGCACCCTCTGCACGGTGGAGTTGAAGGCTACGGACATCTCGCCAATCGATGTGAGGAACCCCAGTACGAAGAATGCCACTGCAAAACCGGGGCGTTGGTAACGCTTGGCAACGCGGTCTGTCGCATTGATCAGCATGCCGGAAAGCAGCCAGATCACTGCTGCAGCCAGGAAGAACAGGCAAAGGTGGAAGAAGGTTGTCATGCGCTGTGTATATTATAGAACAATTTTAACAATTTTACAATTACGCAGGACGACACATGAACGGCGAAAAGGATGCCACAGAGACCGCAGAGATTCCGAGAGTCTGGTACAGTGCATCCATGCCACGCTTTGATTTCCGGTGTACGGAGTGCACATACAGCTTCGAGGCCACCATACCCTTCGGCGCAAAGAAGTGGCCAAAATGTAAAAAATGCGGTGGAAAGACGCAAAAACTCATCGCCCCACCCGCAATCCACTTCAAAGGAAGCGGATTCTACGTAACGGATACAGTGGCAAAGAAACCCGCAGAGAAGAAGGAAGGCAAGAAGAGCGCAGAAACCTCATCCGCCAAGCCGGAGAAGAAAGGGGAGAGCTCATCTGTGGGAGGAAGTGACAAAACAACAAAAAAGTGATATAATATATCACGAATGGCAAAGAAGGCGCGAATCATCTTTCGGCTCATTGATAAATTAACGCAGCTCCAATACGCAACACTGCTCCTGTTGTGGATCTTTCTGGCTGTATTCTTCGCTGCGGCATACTGCATCCTTGTGACGTATGCTCCACAGCACGGACCGGCGCAACTACAGAGCAATGCGACGATAGGCATGGTATTCCTAGACAGCCTGTACTACTCCATCACTACCGCAACCACGGTGGGGTATGGAGATATCGTGCCACAGGGATTTTCCAAAGCACTCGCGAGCCTGCAGAGCGTCACTGCTCTGCTGATTTGGACGATTTTCGTCACCAAACTCGTATCGCACAGGCAAGAGGAGGCAATCCGGGAGGTGCACCGCCTCACGTTCGAAGATGTCTTCCATAACGTGCGCGAGGGCTTCTTCATAATACGCAAGGCTCTCCCCTAGGAAACTAGAATTTTTTGAGGACTAACAGAAGAACAGTATACAGATTTTCGTTCCGATGATTAAACCGGAATTCACACTCCTTCAAATACAGAGAAAACTTGTGCGAAGGAATG
>JAQVVD010000041.1 GCA_028699155.1 Candidatus Peribacteraceae bacterium
GGCGCTGCTGCGCCAGCGATTCGGCTGCATCTTCAAAATGCTTCCAGAGGAGATGCAAGTGCAGCCGGAGATTCTCCATGAGGCTGTCACTCAGTCTGCGGGCCACGCACTGGAACACGTGCCGGAGGTGGTACGGCAGCACCTGAGCCGTGCATTCTTCCTGCATGCCATTGAAGATGGTGCTGCAGGGTGGATCATACGGTATGGCTCTGACGCTGTCCGGCGGGACAAAGCTGTACAGATCGCGGCAATCAAGAGTCATCCTGCAGCCATTGACTTCGTACTCGACCCTGATGAGGAAGTGCGGGCGATGATCGCATTACTCATTAAGAACTCGCAGCAAAATGGCGAGCGCCGCAACACACTGCCTGCCTAGAAGAACTGCTGTGCTTCCCAGAGTTTCGAGAAAAGCCCCTCCTTGCCGAGGAGCTCTGCGAGCGTTCCCTCCTCCGCCACGCGCCCCTCGCTCATCACAACGATCTTGTCGGCGTTGCGGATGGTGGAGAGCCGGTGCGCGATCACGATGGCTGTCCGGTCACGCAGCGCATCCTCGAGCGCCTGCTGAATGAGCTGCTCCGTCTTAGAATCGAGCGAACTCGTCGCCTCGTCGAGGATCAGGATCTCAGCATTCTTGAGCAGAGCCCGTGCTATGGAGAGGCGTTGTTTCTCACCACCGCTGAGCTGCACGCCCCGGTCTCCAATCTCCGTATTGAGCCGCTCCGGAAGTCGCTGCATAAGTGCACGCAAGCGCGCAGTGTCGAGGACCTCCTCCAACGCCTCGTCGGAGAGTTCCACGTCAATACCGAACTGCAGATTGGCCCGCAACGTGTCATTGAAGAGCATCGGTTCCTGCGTGACATACGCAATGCGTCGCTGCAGCGACGCATGCGTGCACTCACGAATGTCTACGTTATCGAGCAGTATCGATGACGGCGGGCAATCGTAGAGACGCAGCAGAAGATTCACCGCTGTCGTCTTCCCTGTCCCGCTCGGCCCTACGATCGCAACGACCGTGTTCTTCTGCACTGTGAACGAGAGCCCCTGCAGAATGGGAACGTCCTCAAGGTACGAGAACCACACATCACGGTACTCAATACGATCCTGTAAACCCCCAAACACGTGATCACCCTGCGGCACAATGTGTTTGCCAGCATCGCTGAAAACGCGCAGCACCTGGCTCACAGGTTCCTTCGCCTCTGCGGCGAACCCCACTGACGCACTGACGGCCGAGTAGAGCGGTAGTGCTCCGATGGCAATGTATAGGAATACGATGAGTATCGACGTCTCTGCCGCAGCGATGCCGGTGAGCGTTACATAGAGAATGATATAGACAAGGAAGAACGTAATGACGAGTTCCTGTGCCGGCTTAATGAACTCCTGCCGCGCTCTCATTTGCAAAAAGCAGCGGCGGAATTGTTCGCGTAAATCGCTGAAATGTGAGAAGACGTGTTCCTCCTGCGTGTACGTCTTCACGAGCGTAATGGAACTGAAAATGTTGAAGAGGTCACGACTCATGCGGAGCCACAACACCCGCTGCTGCCTCGCAGACTGGCCTATCTGACGTATCAGAACGCGTACTGACAGGAAAAGAACAGGGAACACGAGCATGGAAACCAGCGTCAACTTCCAGGAAATAACAAGGAGCACCACGACGCGCGCACATATCTGCAGCCCCATGCTGATGATGCGGAGGAGCGACGTCAGTAAGAGGAGCACGTGCTGCGCGTACAGGATAGTCGTGTTGATCTCACCCTGGCTCTCCCTGTCGAAAAACAGTTTGCCGAACGAGAGATAGCGCCGGATCATCGCGAAGGTAATGCTGTTAGCAAACCGACCGCTCCAGTACTCACCGTACATTATGGACGCGTATTCCAGTGCGTCCTTCGTCACCTGCAAGAGGAAGAAGAGAATGATCAACATAACGAGTACCGCACGATCACTCAGACCTGCATTCCCCAGCGGCGCCGCGATGAAGCGCAGGACAACACCAAGGACAGGGAGTTTGAGAGCGTAGGAGAAATTGTCCATGGCAAGCCCCCGGGCAATGGGAATGAGCAATCCCAGACCCACCACAGCGAACAGCGCAGCAACGAACGAGAGGGTAACGGGGACCACCACGTGCCGGGGCCGCACTCCCATGATGGAGAAGAGCTCACGGAGTTTCCGCAGTTGTCGTGCTGTTCTCTCGGGGAGCAAATGTGAAGCGACATTGAGCATCATGCGCCGAATCACTGTACAAGGAGGAGCAGCGTCCGTACACTCCTGCCTACATTCCCCTATTTCTATGAAGAAATTCATCCTCTTACTCCCCCTGCTGCTGCTCCCCGCATGCACGCCCTCCGGAACGGGCACGGAGGAAGATACCCCGCAGGAACCGGCCGACCAGATACAGGAGGATATTAACCCATTCGAAGACACCGCTTTCACAGCTGAAGAGCAGGAACTCATTGAGACATACATAGAAGAACACATAGGCGAACTCTCCACAGTGGAGCCTGTGCTCGGAGGCACGTTCTATGTCACAAATATCCTCTGGCAGGATGACGACTCTGTCATTGTGGAGTACGAGGACGGCCACATCGCAGAAACCGCGTACGCTGAGCCCGTGATCAATGATGACGGCACAGTGACGGTCGGCGCCTTCTTGAACGTGGAGATACCCGACCAGGCGGAGGCAGATGAAGATGAAGCAGCAGTAGAAGAAACGGAGGAGGCCGGAGAATGAACGTCACTCACAAACGCTGTTTTTGAAACCTCAGAAAGGCTCTCCCGTTTCCACGCTGTAGCTCTTCTCACGAGCATTCGTGTGAATGTTGTAGCGTGGTTTGCCCTTTGCCAGACGACGGGCCGTTTCCATTGTCTGAGCGGTGAGAATGTCATCTGCTCTCTCAATCAATTGATCCTCGCGAAGACCCGGGAATACCTGCTTGAGACACGGAGCACACTTGGCAATCAACGCACGACCGACTGCGGGGTGCACCACGAAGAACTGACTG
>JAQVVD010000029.1 GCA_028699155.1 Candidatus Peribacteraceae bacterium
GCATCGGGATCGTGCGTGCGCAGCATGAGCTGGAGATCTTCTCTCAGATGGGAGTGAGTTTCCTCCTCTTCATCGTGGGGCTCAGCTTAAACCCCCGCATTGTCCGGGATGTTGGCAGAGTCTCGGTTCTCACCGGCATCGGCCAGGTTCTGTTCACGTCTGGGATCGGGTACATCATTGCGATTGCCCTGGGATTTGACCGCGTCACATCCGGGTATCTTGCGATTGCCCTCACATTCAGCAGCACGATTATCATCATGAAGCTCCTTTCCGACAAGGGGGAGCTCGAAAGCCTGTACGGCCGCATTGCCACGGGATTCCTCATCGTGCAGGACATTGTGGCAATGTTGCTGCTCATTGCTATTACTTCTGTCGGCGGCGGTGATTCGCTGGGTAGTATTCTCCAGACGACTCTGCTGCAGCTCACCGGTTTGCTGGTCTTGCTGGTGGCATTCGGCATATACGTGCTGCCCCGCCTCCTCAAGACGGTGGCTGCCTCCCAGGAACTTCTCCTGCTCTTCTCCATCGCGTGGTGCCTGGCGGTTGCCGCATTCTTCCAGGAGTTCGGCTTGTCGATGGAAATGGGTGCCCTTGCGGCGGGCGTGGTCCTTTCCCTCTCTCCGTACCGCTACGAGGTCGCAGCCAAGCTCCGGCCGCTGCGCGATTTCTTCGTCGTCCTGTTCTTCGTGCTCCTGGGATCCCAGATGGTCTTTACCAATTTCAGCGCCCAGATTCTCCCCATTCTGCTCTTCTCCGCATTCATTTTGCTCGGCAACCCGCTCATCGTACTCATCATCATGGGGGCGCTGGGGTACAGCAAGCGCAATAGTTTCCGGGCGGGTCTCACCGTTGCGCAGATCAGCGAATTCTCCTTCATCCTGATTGCCGTTGGCATCCGTGTCGGGCACGTATCCGCCGATATCCTGTCGCTGGTCACATTCGTCGGCATTCTCACCATTGCGGTTTCCACCTACTTCATCCTCTACGCAGATGCGCTCTACAAGCTGCTTGAACGGCCTCTCTCTCTATTTGAGCGCAGAGGACCGAAAGTTGACAGGCACAGGCAGAGCCCGCACAACGACCACGATATCCTCCTGCTCGGATACGAGCGCGTAGGCCTGAATGTGGTGGAGGCTCTCCGGCGGACGGCAAAGACGTTCCTCGTGATCGACTTCAACCCCGTGACGATCGCATCTCTCAAAGAGCAGCAGATCCCGTGCCTCTACGGAGATCTGGGCGACAGCGAATTCCTCAACGAGATCAACTTTGCCGGCGCCAAGATGGTGGTTTCGACCATACGGGATTTCACTACGTCCGTTCTCACCGTGCGGAGAGTGCGCTCTCTCAATAAGAAAGCGATTGTCGTTGTGCTGGCGCAGCAGGTCGATGAGGCTCTGTACCTGTACGAGATCGGCGCGAGTTATGTGATCACGCCGCAGTTCCTGAGCGGGTACCACACGTCGCTCCTTATCCAGGAGTACGGTTGCGATATGCAGAAGTTCATCTTGGAGAAAACCAGGCATATTGAGCACCTCAAGCACCTCATCGGGCGGCAGTAGGTTTCGTTTTACATTGACATAAAATAATTTTAAGTTCCTAATATTTCCAAGGTGTTCTTTCAGAGCATCGTCAAGGTTTAGGTATGAGGCAAGCTCTCTGCACATTTTGCGTGTATAGAGCGCTTGTCTCATTTCCGAGCAGGCCCGATTCTTCACGGTCTGAAGAACAAAGCAAAGGAGGTGGATGATGGCTAGCCCTGTCATCGACGAATTGGAAGTGACGAAGAAACTGATTGCATGGGGAGAGCGTGCTGCCAAGCAAGGTCTCGACCTCTCGGTTGATCTACAGCCGAGCATCGATAAACCTCAGCAGATGCAGCGCCTCGTGCATTATGTGCGATCGGGGTGTCCTCCATTGACGGGTATCGTCCACGACGCCAAGATCGTCTGCGGTGTGTTGGGTCTCCCCAATAACTGCACCGAGGAGGCGCCCAAGGCTGCCGATGGCGAAGTGGTGGTGTGGTACGGTGGTTGGACATTTGGGGAGTTGGTGGCGACTGGCAAGGTCATCAACTATCTCTCCAAGGAGTGGGAAGGGTGGAAGGCTCCCGCAGGTTACTACCACACCCGCATCCCCGTGCCGGAGAGTAACCGGATGACGCACGACGAGCAGGTCGCGTACTTGGGGCGGTCATACCCTGCGTTCAAGGAGTTGCACACGCCCGTCGGCGCGACCGCGCTGGTCGCGCATTTCGGCATCACCGGGGAAGACCTCCTCAATGAGAGCTTCTGCCGTTGTGCCGAAGTGCTCCCGAATGGCCTCCATGTCGATCTCTACGTCCTCGAGGGTTGCGTGGACGTCAGCAGCGACTGGGGTAACCTCAGCGACGGCGACGTGTTCCTCGGGGCCGCCCGGAGGGTCTGAACTTTGAACCCCCGCATCATGTTGCGGGGGTTCTTTTTCTTCCACGAAAATACGAGATATTCCTATCCAAACAGAAACAATCGTGCTATCATTGCACTGTAAGCTTAGTTTTGTAAGAGGTAGAAATGCTTCTCTATTAAGACTTCAAGATTACATTTCTACTTCTTTCATCCAGTTTTTATGGATACAGGTTCTGTAAAAAAACTGCTGAATGGATTCGGATTCATTTCCCGTCAGGGAGGTGAAGATCTGTTCTTCCACTCAGCGGACCTCGTGGGTGTATCGTTTGACTCTCTCCGTGAGGGCGATGCGGTACAGTTCGAGGTTGGCAGCGGGCCCAAGGGCCCCAAAGCCCAGCAGGTTTCTAAGGCGTAATACCCTTACCAAAGAAACGAAGAAACACACGTCGCGAAAGCCCGTGTGTTTTTTTACAGAGAAGGCTCAGCAGCATCAGAGATCTATGCAGCCGAGTCTCTCTGCCAGCGCATGGAATTCCTGCCTGTATGCATGGCAGGAGGCATGCATGTGTGGCGCATCGATGATCATTCTGATGCTTTCATTGCATGCGATGCGGTGTCTTTGCAGCACCTCTTCGTATGGCGCCAGAGTATTTGCGCTGCATGCGATGACGAGCTTGTGCTCGTCGAGCTGTACTTCCTGCATACCATGTGGATGTACTATAGCGATTCCCGTGAATCCGTCGTTTACGAGCATATCTTCGTGATCGTACAGCGTACTCTGCAGTACGGGCAGGTCGATTTCGTCGCGTATCATGTCACGGTGCTGTCCGCGCGCGTTCGGCGGGTGGCTCGTTTCCAGTACTACATCCACCTCGGATTCCAGCAGCTCTGTGAATTCCATGAAGACCTCAAAGAGCTTCTCCTTGGTTATGGAGGCGATGACGAAAGGGATACCCTCGTTCTGTTCCCAGCATATGCCATGGCGGTACCCCTGCACCGGCCTCATGTTCTTGGTGCTGGGGCGAATGGCATCCGTGAGGCAAAAATCATCGTATTGCGTTCTTGTAAGGCATGGGTCATTTTCGTCCACAGGCGTTGTGCCTGTGGCTGAGAGCCATGCGTGCTGAAAGAGATTGCGGTGCGCCATGGGCGTGTGGGTGCGCGATTGTGCACGCATCTTTTTTCTGTAGCAAGTCGTGGGGGGAGTTTCTTCGCCCCCTGTTGTTTTAAGATGAGATTTTGTCGATGGGCGGCGCTAGGAACTTGTGTCCATGAGTTGCCTGTAGTTCCTTCCGCTCAACCATTCAGACAGAAATTCTTTGCGGAGAACCTGCCCAGTCAGTATGTGATGCAGGCGCGCCTTCCATTCCCATCTGCGGAACGCTCCTTCGGAGCGAATGTGCTCCTGATCGCTTTCCGGATCGAAAGACGCATGGATCGGATGCCCCGTGATGTGCGCGTCTTCCAGCAGACCGCGATCGAACAGTTTCCTTCTCAATGTGCCGATGACTCTTGGCAGGTGCAATCGTTCCGCCGGAATACTGATCTGTGACTGGAAAGAAGGATGCAGCTCTACGAGTGCAGCAGCATTCCTGCTGTTTTCCGGCGTATTCCCGGATGGGTGTAGTCCGATTCTTTCTCTGAATTCCGGATCACAGTCCGTGATGACGGGAATCGCATTGCGTACGTGCGTTCGGATGTACAGGAGCATGCGTTCCGCTTCTGTGAGCGCGCCATGTAATTGGACGGGGCGCGGACTGTTCTCGCCGCTGTTTCCCCCTGCGATGAACACCAGCGCGTCTGTGTCCCGACTGGCGATTTCGACTGCCTGCTCGGCATTCGCAATGCTCAATGCATTCAGGTCGGCAATCGTATGTGCTTTCACGCCATCGCCGACTGTGTAGACAAGATGGCCAAAATCTTCCAAGCGAGACCATGCCTTCATAGAAGAGTATTATAAATAATATTAAGATTCTGTCAATTACAACTCCCTACGGTTGTCTTCAGATACTTTTCTTTGTGAATTGTATTACCTTTGTTTGTATAAGGTTCCAGAAAGATTCGTTTTCATGGGTGTTTGGCTTTTGTAGAAATTACACTTTCTTCATTGTATTTGCAGAGAAAAATACGGAGGTGATACCATGCAACATATACATTGTTTCAGTGTTTGGTGCTCCCCGATTTTTCATGTTTCTCTTGTATCTAACAATCATATCGCTGTCCCTTAAATGGTTGGGTGCTCAGTATTTTTTTAAATGGGATCTGTCAGCAGCTTCGTATTCTATCGTAGCTAACACCGTGAGTTTAAACGTGTACAAGGCCTTTTCTATCGTAGCTATCACCGTGAGTTTAAACGTGTGTATGGCCTTCGTCTCGCTTGCTGTGCCGCGGCGGCTTCGTCCGTGGTTTCTACTTGTTCTCAACGGTGTTTTTTCATCAGTCATTATTGCTGATGTGTTGTATTTCCGAAACTGTGACACTCTCCCCGCTGTCGCATTTTTGGAATTTTCCTGGCAACTCTCCGCATTTCCCGACAGCGTTTTTGCATTGTTTCGGCCACAAGACATTTTCTTCTACATAGATCTTCCGTTTCTTGCTTTACTCGCTTTCTACAGTCAAAAATTCAAGCGCATTTCTCCTGTGCATTTGTTCTGTACCCGTTGTGTCTCTGTCGTTCTTCTACTGGTTTCAGTCGGGTATATCACATTTTTTTTCCATCAGCATTATCTTTTCTTTGCACTTGACCACTGGAGTACGAAATATTCTGCATTCCAGCATGGAATTCTCCCTTTCCATGTTTCGGATGTAGCGAAATATATAAGGCAGGCAATAGAAAAAAATGATCTTTCAGAGGAGGAAAAAAATCGCAGGGTTCATGAGATTGCTCAGTGGTACATGCAAAAACAGCATGATGCCCCGTGTTCCGTATCAGATGGAATTGCACATGGGTACAATGTTATTTCCATTGAAATGGAATCTGCCATGAAGTTTCTCATTGATTTGAGAGTGAATAATCAAGAGGTGACTCCGAACTTAAACCGTATAGCAAATTCGAGTTTACGATTTGAAAATGCCTTTACGCAGGCATGCAACGGGCTCACTTCCGATGCAGAGTTTGCTTCGTACACTTCTTTGATTCCCTTGGTTGGCGAGGCTGTATCTATGCGATATGCAAATAACTCGTATGTTTCTTTGCCTGCAATTCTCAAGGAATCTGGATACTCCACCTATTTTTCTACGGCACAGAATCTTTCTTTATGGAACAGAATACGCATGTTCAAGACGTTGGGGTTTGATGAACTGCGTGGTATTGCATTTTTTAATCCTCAAAGGAAACATGACAATGATCGTGTTTTATTGCAAGGCGCTGCAACGCAAATACTCAAGTACGATGAGCCGTTTTTCGCTTCCTTTCTGACTTTCTCATGCCATGTTCCCTTTACGCAGCACCGCTCCGAATACAGTTTTGATGTTGGTAGTGATCTTGAGGGGACTTTTCTCGGTCAGTATATCAAGTGCTCACATTATGTTGATCATCAAATCGGGGTTTTTCTGAAAACACTTGAAGATTCAGGTCTTATGGCTCGTTCAATTTTAGTTATGTATGGAGATCACGGATCCAGACCTGTCATTGAATCAACCGAATTGAGATCAGTTATTCACTACAAATCTGAAGAGGAGTATTTGTTGAATGTTTATCGCGTGCCTCTTCTTATTCATTTGCCAGATGAACGCATTGTGCGTCGCATCAATCAGCCTGTTGGTCATGTAGATATAGCGCCATTGCTCGCGAGTTTTTTGGGTGTTGATCTGCCAATTTATATGGGTAGGAATGTTCTTTGTTCCAGTGGAGGCGTCGTAGTTACCCCACAGCATTATGGGTTTTCCGGCAATGTTTGGGCTGAACCAAGCGGAAAGATGTTTAGCATTTCTACGGGCGAGCCATACGAGGATTCTTCTCTGTACAAAAAAATCGAATCTGCCAAGCAAAAGCAGAGTCTCTATGCCAGGTGGATCTTTAAAAATGATTTGGTTCCAGCTATTCTCGAAGAAATGGGAACGATAGAAGTTAGGGGTGAGAATTGAAGCTTGCTTGCTGTCACAGTCGCACATGTGCGAGGTGGTCTGCCACAGCAACGTGGCTTTGTGCATGGCAAAATTGTACCAATCTCCGGTGCTACGGCGGGCAGCCTACGCAACGCGTAGGCTAGAGCTCTGTACTGAATGTTATTACAACCATGATATGTCCTACTAGGAGTGTATGTCTGTAGAAGGAGGAATGTGATAAACGATTGTATGGAGAATCTTTCCGCTCTCATTTGTCTTGTCATAGCTGTCAACCATTTCTCCCCCCAACGATTCAGGAATTTTCCTGCTGGCGATATTGTCTCGATCAACAGGATAGAGAATGTATTCATAATCAATATTTTCATCTGCCCATTCTTTGATGGCGGTCATTGCTTCTCTACCATATCCGTTTCCATGAGCTGATTTTTTTACCCACACTCCTAGTTCAGGATGTTTCGTATGTGGTTCATGTAAACCTGCACATCCTAGAAATTCATCGGTATTTTTCTTTAGAATTACTAACTGCAAATCTGTACCATTTGCCAATCCAATCATTGATTCCTTGATGAATTTTTCTGTATCAGAAGGATCTTTTGCAGCTGCAGGGAACATGTACGTTGTTATCTCGGGGGTGAATTCATGAAAACAATCCGCCTTGTGTTTCATGCTAATTGGAATGATTTTAAGCCGTTGAGTTCTTATTTCTACTGAAGAAAAATCTTTTTGACTCATTGCATAATTGTACCAGTTGTATTTTTGCTTTCGAATTTAAAATAAAATGGCTTACAGAAGCTATAAATTAGACGTAGTTCACCTATGGCCAAAATGCTTACTCATCCAAGATCTTCCCGAATGGGATTTAAGATAGTGTTCAAATTCTTCGGCGTGATTACGTGTTTTGAATGTGGTACAACATCGTAGCTTCCAAGGTCTGTACTTATTTGTATGTACGCTTTTGCCGGCGTTATGTTCAGATAGCCTTCTTTTGAGATTATTGGTTACGCCAAAGTACCAATGATTCTCTTGGTCCGATTCCAGTATGTATACGAAGTACATGGTATCACTCTAGATGGGCTGCCCGGCTTCGTCCGCCTCAGGCGGACTACGCCGAGGCATCCGCCTTCTGTTTTTGGCTTCGTTCTGATCTGAATTCAGTTCTTCGTTTGCGTAGAACGGGTAGAAAGTCCGGCTTCGCTCCGCTTCGCCGAGACACCTCGGCATAGTTGAAAAGCTTCGCTTTTTCAACGAAGCCGGGTGGAGCGGGCGAGCGGAATCGAACCGCCGTCTTCAGCTTGGAAGGCTGACATAATAGCCATTATACGACGCCCGCGTAGATGGAAATGAGCAGAGCAAGAGTACTTACTTCTCTTGGTTCTGTGAAGCCTTCTCGATTGTTTTCAGGATCTTTGCATCACTCGGATTCCTCCATGGGTGGCAGGAGAGGATGCGTTTGAATCCCAACAGCGATCCTACGATTGCGCCGCGTGCCTGCACCTGTTGTTTGGCATACTCCGAGCACGTCGGCTCGTGTCGGCAGTAGCCGTATGACCATAGGTGCCTGAGTGGACCGTGGTCGGGAGAAAGTGTGCGCTGGTAGAAACAGATCAGCAGAGAGATCGTATTGCGGGGCAGGTGCCAGACGCGGCTTGCGCAGCAGCCTTCGAAAAGCCTTGTCATGAAAGTGCCGAAATGGCGGGGCAGATTGCGTAGGGATTCCATGCGCTATAGGATGCAGTCGTCCTTTTCCAGTATACGCGCCATGCAGCTCTCCACTGATGACATCCTTCTTCTTCTCGGGATTCTCTCGCTCGTCTTTCTCCTCATCCTGCTCTTCAACCTCATTTTCGTGTCGGTGAGCCTGCGCAGAATACTCAGGCGCGCGGATACGGTCACGAAACAGGTGGAGCAGGTGGTGCTCAAGCCCATCTCCATTGCAGACGCCACCGTTGACTGGATGTCGCACTTGCTGGAAGGCGGCAAGGACAAATCCGCCAGGAAAAAGGCAGCGAAAAAGAAGGCGTAGGGTTCGGTTCGTTCCATGGGAAGCTCACATCCTTCTCTCTTTTAGAATGCCGTCTGCTTATCTACGAAGATGCGGATGTAGAGGCGCCTGATGGTTTCTACGGAAGCGGAGAACAGTTGCTGCAGAATTCCGTTCAGGCGCCGGATGCGCGCGTAGAGTGTGTTGAGCTTGTGCGCTCCGCCCGGTTTGGCAGCGCGCCTGGCAGACCTGTGCATTTCCCTGCGCAGCGTCTTTATCTCGGTGTGGATGTGTTCTTCCAATTGCCGCTGCATGACTGGCGTTGCGGGGAGGCTGGCAATCGCCAGCTCGCGCCAGGATTGCTGCGATGCGGCGCCCTGCCGCGTTCCTCCGCTGCCGTTTCCCAGGTCGCCGGACTTGCTTTCGCCCATACGCTCGCTCACGGTGTTCAGGAGCTCGATCGTATCCAGGAGGCTCTCGAGCTTCTGCGGTTGGGCAACGGCAATGACCTGTCGCTCGTTTCCTTCCGGCGCCCCCTTTCCCTTCTCGATGGATGTGTTTGCCATCTGTATATATTTTCTCTTTTTTTAGCCGAAAAGTCAATGTTATGTATGCATTGGCTGCGCAGACATTCAGCTCTGTATGCATCCAGCCTTGCATATCTTATGGTAAGCTCATGCTGCTATGACAGAACGTACAATCTTCCACAAGATCCGGGACAGAGAGATCCCGGCAGACATCGTGTACGAAGATGAGGATGTCCTGATTTTTCAGGACATCCATCCCAAGGCGCCGACGCACCTGCTCCTCATTGCGAAGAAGGATGCGGATTTCGTCCCTTCCATCGCAGATGTGACCGAAGAGACGGCGCATGTGCCTCTCTTGCTCATTCGCAAGGCGCAACAGTTCGCGCGGGAGCAGGGGATTGACGGGTACAAGCTCACCTTCCACGTCGGTCGCGGCGGCGGACAGGAGGTGTTCTACCTGCATCTGCACTTCATGAGCCAGCAGCAGTTGGCGTCATGAGCCGATCGTGCATGGTGAATAGCTATTAGCTCACTCATATGCTGTACCCCGCTTTCTCCGCTTCCTTCTCGTCCCGGAAGTACATGCGATTCTCCTCCCGTATCTTCTTCCCTGCCGCTGAGTCGATCAGGTAGTACTTCTTGCCTGTTTTGGATGCGACGAACTTCGCGTCTTCCTCGCCGGTTGCAGATTCAATGGAGAGTTGCTGCGCCTTCTTTTTGGAGGATTTGGTCTCTTCCTTTCCATCCTTTATCTCCTTTGTCTCCTTCGGTTCCTTTTCTTCCTTCGCTTTCGCCTCTTCCTCCTCGCGCTCCTTCTTCAGGCGTTCCATCGTTGCCTTGTCAATCGGCTGCAGGGCCTTGATAGAGAGGCCGATGCGCCGCTCGTCAATATCTATGTTGATGACCTGGGCATCCACCTTCTTCCCGATCGTGAGAACTTCTGCAGGATCGGTCACCTTGTGGTGCGCCAGCTCCGAGAGGTGAATGAGACCGTTGATATCTTTCTCCAGCTTTAGGAAGGCACCGTAATCTGCGAAGCGTGTGACTGTTCCGGAGACTTTCTTCCCTACCGGATAGCGCTCGGCGATCTCTTCCCACGGGTCTTTGGTGAGTTGCTTCATGCTGAGCGAGAGCTTATCGCCTTCCACGCCGATGACTTTCACATTCACTTTGTCGCCCACTTCCGCGAATTCCGCCGGATTCTTTACGTGTCCCCACGCGATCTCTGAAATGTGTACCAATCCCTCCAGCCCGTCGAATGCCACGAAGAGACCGAACTTCACGATACCTGTCACCATGCCTTCTTTCGCAGATCCGATGGTGAGGCCCTCCAGTGCCTTGGACCGTTCCTCCGCCATCGCTTCGCGCTCGGACACGACGATTTTTCCCGCTTCCTCATCCATCGTGATGATCTTGACGGTGAACTTGTGTCCGATGAACTTCTGCAGACGGCCGATGATTTCGCCGCTGTCTGCGTTGTTGACCCGCGGGTAGTGCATTGGCGCCAGCTGGCTCACCGGCAGGAACGTGCGGATGCCGTCGATATTCGCCAGTAATCCTCCCTTATTTGCTTCCTGTGCGACGAATTGCATCGTGCTGTCTGTCTTAATGAGGTCGTGGAACCGGTCCCACGCTTTCTGCTGGCTCGCCATGCGCAGGCTCATCACGACCATTCCTTCGTTATTCTCCTCCTCCAGCACCATCGCAGTGACCGCGCTCCCCACGGAGAGTTGCTTGAACGTGTTGAACGAGTCGCGCAGTTCGCGTCCGCTCACGATGCCGGTTGCTACTCCAGAAAGATCCAGGAGCAGCTTATTCTTGCCGCGGAACACCACTGTCCCCTCGGTCAGTTCGCCGGGGCGCGCGCGGAAAATCGGCGGAGAGTCCTTCATCAGCGTATCCATGACGCTGCCAGTCCTGTTCTTTTTGGTTGGTGCCATAGCAAATGATAGGTGCGGGTGGAAGGATACGGAACGCCTTCGCGGCATCCCCGCACGAGCGATGCACGCAAATGACGCTGGCACTCTGTCAGGCTCCCTTGTCTCTGTCAACGATTCTCCCAGCGAATCTGTTGCCTAGAGCACGCTCTGCTCCGTGTTCAGCTCCTGCTCATTTGCCAGTTTCTGCGCCTGGCTTGTGCCCGGATTGTAGGTCCGGTAGTAGAGCCGGATGAGTTCCATGGTCTTAAGCTGCTTGGTGGCGAGCCCGATGTTGTTCAGGCCGGTTTCGATCAGGTCGATGCGCTCCTTGAGTCGCGTGAGCTGGTTTGTGAACCGCCTATTGCGCTGCAGTGCCTTGGAGAGCGTGTCATCGATGTTCAGCCATGCGAAGAACTGATGGAATACGCTCGTTTTCTGGGGCGTGTCGTCGAGCGGAATGACGATGTAGAACTCCTTCTGCATGATATCCGCCACTTCCACGATTTTCTGGATGAATGTCGCGTAGGCGAGCGTCTGTTCTTTCATCAGTCCGCCGGACAGCTGCTCTGCCTGTGCGTGGATTTTTCCCAGGTACGGTTCAATGTTCACTTTCGTCGAACGTATGATGATCTGTACGGGGAAATTAATCGTGTTGATGAAGGATTCGTATCCCGCAATGATGCCCTGCTGCTCGGTTTCGCTCTTCAGGTTGAAGTTGAGCGGTTCTATGCGCAGCACGGCTCGTAGTCCGCCGTTCTTCAGGATGACCGTGTCGTTGCGTATCTCCGAGAAGGGGATGTAGCGCTGCGTATTCGCGAGCTTGCCGCGCTTGCGGGACCGCACCGTGTCGGGAGTTCTCTTCCCCGTAGTTTTCTTGCCTTCTTTGGCGGTTTTCTCTTTTGTCATGCGGGCGGGGTAAGATCGCGGACCATTGCTCTTTATGCGGGGTTCTGCTGCCCGGTGGCCGGAGTGATGTCGTCCATGATCGGGGCGGTCTGGTCTTTTGGTGATGCAGCGATCCTAGCCGGATTCACAGGGCGTTTCCTGTCGGCTG
>JAQVVD010000042.1 GCA_028699155.1 Candidatus Peribacteraceae bacterium
CCTCACTGTCCTGCTCCTGTACCTCGGGACGCTGTGCCTCTGCCTCGGCGGCATCTGGCTCGCCTGCAGAAAAACACCCTGGTGCTGGTGGACCATCCTCCTGGGCACCATCGGCACGGTGCTGCGTCTGCTCTACGTTCTCAATACTTCCTACACCGAGCGAGCACACGACGTGAGCGGTCACCTTGAGTACATCCGCTATGTCGCGATGCACCTGGCGTTACCATCGCTCAGGGAAGGCTGGGAGACATTTCATCCTCCTCTCTACTACGTAACAGGAGCAGTGTGGTACCGAATCGGGATGATGCTCGGGAGAGCAGAATCGCTCCTCACGCGCGACCTGCAATGGGGAGCTCTGTGCGCGTCAGCTGCCGTAGCACTCATAGGTATCTGGATAGGTTGGCTTCTCTTTCCCGGACGCGACAAGCAGCATGCGGCTGTGCTCTTTGGCAGCGTGATAGCGGTCTTCCCCGGTCTCATCTACTTCGCTGCCCGCATCAATAATGACGTCTTCGTGCAGTTGTGGATCTTCCTCGCGATGGCGCTGACGCTCCTGTGGTGGCGAAACAGCAAGATACGCTGGTGGTACCTCGCCGTGCTGGCAACAGGACTCGGCGTTTTAAGTAAGGGAAATGCCCTGCTCTTCGCCCCTGTTCTCTTCGGCACACTCCTCTGTAAGCCGCAGCTCTCCTGGCGCAAAAAACTCCTGCACGCCATAGGAGGCGCGCTCCTCCTCTGCCTCGTGACAGGCTGGTTCTTTGGACTACGGTGGGCACAGGGGCAATCACACATTGTCGAAAACGTGGACAACTTGAACGACGGGCTCGCCGTGCCGAACGCCGTGGAACTCTTCACCGAATTCAATCCTCTCCGGTTACTCCGGAAGCCATACAACGACCCGTGGGACGATGTGAGCGGACGACAGAATTTCCTTGAATACCTCTTCCGCTCTGCATTCTTCGGTGAATTCGATTTCGGTGACCCCCTGCGACCGCTGAGCACGTCCCTGCTCCTTCTGGCACTGCTGCTTTGTATCCCAATGGCCACAGGATTCTGGAATGCCGTACGGCGGCACACGCGGGACACAATCCCGCTGTGGTTGACGCTGCTCTCGTTCCTGGGTGGTCACATCGGACTCCGCATCATTTCGCCCTTCAGTCCGTCTCAGGATTTCCGATACTCATTCATGCTCCTTCTACCCTGCGCTGCATTCGTACTCCTGGGCATCGATGCTCTGCCAACTGGCTGGCGACAGTTCTATAGAACGATCCTCCTGACGTTCATTGGCGTGTGCGGGGTATTCATTGTACTGGTGGCGACGAGGTAGCGCTCTCCGTATGTGCAATCCATTTGACATACTGCATGCCTAATGTCATAAAGCCCACGTTATGGAACATGAGGTTGAACAAGTGCCTGTGCGATTCGACCCCTACCACAAGTGGTTGGGTATCCCGCCGGATGAGCAGCCACCGAACCTCTACCGGTTGCTCGGCATTCGGCCGTTTGAATCGGATCCTGATGTCATCAGCAACGCTGCTGACAGACATATGAGAACACTCAAAGATTTTCAGACGGGACCTAACTCCGCTCTCTCACAGAAACTGCTCAATGAGGTTGCTGCTGCACGGGTCTGCCTGCTCAATCCTGCGAGGAAACAGGCATACGACAGGGGACTACAGGAATCTACTGTGGAAACTGTGAAAATTGATGATGGGCCTGTGCGACATGGGCTTGAGCCTCTGCAGTCGCCACCTATTCAAATTGATCATGCCGCTGCAACACGGCGCGTTGTGAGCAACGGACAGAAAGGCGCTCGAAAGAACGTCAATATGTTGCTCATTGCCGGTGCTGTTGCTGCCGGGGCAGCGACGATCGGTGGAATCTACATGGCAACGAGCAGCGGGGACCGTGAGGAGAACGGAAAGAAGGTGCACCGGATGACCGAGAAAGACCTCGCGTCAACGACGCACGGACAACCGAAGCTCCCGGAGGTGCCAAAATTCGATCCGACGCAGGACACTAGCCATACTGCTCCCGATGACGCCAAAGCCGAGCCGGGCAAGCCACATGTGCAGCAAACAGAAGGAGAGAACAGAGAGGAGTTGCTAAAGGAGGAACGCATTGCAATCGTCAGACAGATTTTCACCGAAGCAATAATACTGCCGCTGAAGACCGGCAAGGGAGAGAACGATGCCGCAGAACTGCTCAGGGAAGCACAGAGGACGGACGACCCGGTACGACGGTCGACGTATGCGCTCGGAGCAGCATTCGCGGCTGTGAATCTACGGAAATTTGACATATTCGGTGAGGCCATAGCCCTTACTGGACAGGAAAAAGGCGGTTTCATGACCTCCGAGGAGAGTGAACAGTTCCGATTGCATCTGCTAAGGCACGCCGGAATTGAGAAGCAGCCAACTGAGAAACCGAAGCCGGAGGAGGTGGAACCAGTGGCCCCGGCCATGCCGAAGCCCACAATGGAAAAGCCTGCGCCGAAGGAGGAAACCAGTGGAATATCTGAAGAGAAACGGCAGTGGTTCGAGCGGGAAATACAGCAGCGATTGCTGGCACTGATGGTCACGCACGCAGATACGAATGCAGAAACCGTCGCAGCATTGATGAAGAAAGCAAGGGATCCTGTGGAGTTTGCGGCGCTGGAACGACTCGCCATAATCAAAAGGCGCGAAGCAGGAACACCAGAACCGAAGGCAAGCTCTGGTGAGACTACAGAACGCACAACAGAGGTGTTATCTTCCAATGATTTTTACACGCAGTACGCTTCCAAACTGCCCAGGACTCACATGCAGCATTCGATTCGGCATTCGACGGCTGCATGGGAATTGGCGAAGCAGATCCGGGAAGGAAAAGATGTCGCACAGGCGCTTGAAAAACTGCGCGAGACAGCCGCTCGACTGGAAGAAACCGGGAAT
>JAQVVD010000011.1 GCA_028699155.1 Candidatus Peribacteraceae bacterium
CACACGCACTGGGCATGCCCGGAGATGCAGGAGCTCTTCGACAGGCGGGCGAACGGCTGGCGCGAAGATCCGACGGTGCTGGAGATGGTATCGCGCGATTTCGATGACAGCGAGCTCTGGGAAGCGCACATGGCCGCCAAGCGGCGACTGATCAACGAAGTGAACAAGCACTCTGCGATTCCGTTCGACGAGCATCACCTGACCATCGCATCTGCGCGCAGGGTCGTGCCGTACAAACGTCCGGAGTTACTCTACACCAACTTAGAACGCCTCAAGGAAATCTGCTGCGGGCGCGTGCAGATCATCCATGCGGGCAATGCACATCCGAGCGATCCTTTCTCACAGGGGGTTATCCAGCGTATGGTCCAGCGCGCGCATGAGATCAAAGATTCCGTGCGCATCGTGTACCTGGAGAACTACAACCCGGAACTGGCGAAGATGCTGGTTTCCGGAGCGGATGTGTGGCTCAATACACCGACCCGCCTGCACGAAGCATCCGGTACATCGGGCATGAAAGCGTGTCTCAACGGCGTGCTCAATCTCTCCACGCTGGACGGCTGGTGGATCGAAGGCTACGGGCGCGATTCCGAAGCAGGCTGGCGCATCGGTCCGCTCGCGCAGGCGCTCGACGCGGAGGAGCATAGGAAAGTCGATGCGGAAGATCTCTACACGCAGCTCCAGTACGAAGTGGTCCACGAGTACTACTACAAGGAGCGCAGGCGCTGGATTCGTCGCATGAAGCGATCGATCGCGCTCATGTCGTATTTCAGCACGCAACGATGCGTGCAGGAGTATCTGCAGAAAGCGTGGAACGTCAATTGATCGTGAGCGGCGCCGCTTCTTCCGTGTGCGTTGCATCCAGATACTCCTCCGTGTGCGGTTCATGGAAGAGCGTTGTCATAGCGTAAATCACCATCATCCCGGTGATCAGCAGTACGAATTGGACGAGTGCCCTGCGCATGCCCGTTTCCTTATGGAGTTCAGGCATCAAATCCGTTCCCGCAATGTACAGGAAGTTCCCTGCCGCAATGGGGAGGAGAAATGTTTCAATGTTGGGGATGCCGCCGCTTGTGACCAGCACGAGCGCTGCGCCCAGGAAGGCCGTAATTGCGGACAGAAAGTTCAGGAAGAGCGCTTTGCGTTTGGAGTACCCGCTGTAGAGCAAGACGGCGAAATCACCGATTTCCTGCGGTATCTCGTGGAATACGACCGCAGTCGTCGTTGCGATGCCCATGGGTACGCTGACGAGGAAGCTGCCTGCGATCAGGATGCCATCCAGGAAGTTGTGCACGCCGTCGCCGATCACATTCATCATGCCGACCGGATGAATGTTATTCCTGCACTCAAGGTCGTGGCAGTGCCGCCAGTGGATGAGTTTCTCCAGCAGGAATGACCCGGCGATTCCTGTGAGTATCAGGACGAGCTGCATGTGGAATGCAGCGTGGTTCTCCGCCATTTCCGGAATCATATGGAGGAACACCGCGCCGAGGAGCGTCCCTGCAGAGAGGCTCACGAATGGGATGAGCCAGTGTTTCACCAGAGATGCATGGAGCGAGAATATGACCACTCCGATGAGTGAGATGATGCTGACGAAAAAGATGCTGCTGAACGCGTAGAGGAGAATCTGATGTTCCATACGTGGGCGCAGTGTAATAGAGGCGCGAGTATTTACCATGAAATTCATGCCGAAAATGTATCCGCAGAAGCGGGGCAGCTCGGCACTGCGCGTGCGTCATGCGAAGACGATATTCACGATTGCCGCGCTGGCAAGAACCACGAGCAACCCTATTGCAACACGGAGAATGAGGTTCCGCGCTTTCTGGTACTGGTCGTCATTCCCCATGTTCAGGATCATCATAATTCCTGCGATGACGATGAAGATCACGGCTAGGAGCCCTACGAATCCGAGGATCGCATTCACGATCGGGACGATGACGTCAGAGACGAATGTTCCCGGCGACATGTCATCAACGATCGCCGCTTTGATGGGGACGCGCAGGACGATAATGGTGAAGCCGGAAACAGCTGCGATCACTGCAGTGCGCATCTGTGCGCTTCCTTGGTCACTGCCGTAACTCACCACGGCCCGTATGCCGCTCACGATGAGCATGAGGATAGCGATGACCGCTGCGATGCTGCTGAGCCAGTCGGCGATGCCGATGATTTCCGGAGACAAGTCGCCGTAGGAAATGGCGCCGCCCAGACTGAATCCGCCGGGCTCCAGCGCCGTTCGGATCACGCCTGCAAGGGCGGCGAGCATGATCGCCAGGATGCCTCCTATGAGTGCGCGGCGTGCGGTTGTCATTTCCTCCTCACCCTGGCTGAAGACCATGGCCAAGCCAGATGCGACAACAACCAGAATGGCGATGCCTGTCACAATGGGGACGAAGAGTAACGCGACTCCTTCTGCGATCGTTTCGAAATTGGTTCCGAACATCATAAGCCTCCCCCCCGCAGCTGCCTGAATTCCCTGGTTCGGATCATATGCCAGTGCACGCTGCGGGAGCAGCGTGGAGCAGAGGAGCGCGATGTGATGGAGCGTTGCAAAACTCATGCGGGGAGGAGCACTTGGATGAGACCAAGAGAGAGTGCGATGATGACAACGGCGACCAGGGAGCTGATGATGATGGATTTTGCCTTATCCTTCAGGCTCTCATTGACGGAGACGATGAGTAGGATGCCGGCAACGATGATGGCAACGACGGCAAGAATTCCGAAGAGCACGCCGAGGAAGTTGGCAATGCCGACAATCTCCTGATTGATTCCGTGATTGAAGGAGCCTGGCGCGACCATCTGCAGCACCGGTGCACCAAGCATGACCAATGCGGCGCCGATGAAGCTACGGATCAGGTTGCCGCGTGCGGCGGTCATGCTTCCTTCGTCCGTCGAAAGGAGCAGTCGTATGCCCTGAACGACGATGTTCAGGAGCAGGACTGCCCCGGTGAGCTGGACGATGTACGTCACAATGCTGGTAAGGATGCTCTGCTCTACATTCACCGGGTCAATGACGCCTTCTGTGCCGAAACTCTGCGTGATCACATATGCCCCGAGTACGATTGTCGCGCCTGCAAATACCTGCAGGTACGCGGTCATCGCCTCGGTCATGGCGCTGTCTTTCCTGCTCTCCGCGGCAAGTTTGATGCTGTAGAAGACGAGCGCCGCGAACAGGAACCCGCCGAATGCCAGGATCAGGTTATTGACGATGGCGTCGCGGAAATGCCCGGCCAGGTCACTGGTGCACGTCAGGCTGGTTATGCACGGGTTGATGCCCTGTGCATGGCACGCTGCCGGCACGAGAATCCCGGTCAGGAATCCGATGGCTCTGAGGGAAAACGAGCGCATATCAGAGTATTATACAACAAAGAGCGCAGGATTTCCAGCGCACAGTGCTCAAGACCGTGCGTTGAGCGATGCGGCGATTCGTGTACAATAGCAGCACTATGCAGACATTCGATACAACAAGGAGCCGCCCTCTCTCGCTCGCAGCCTCCACAGAGGCGCAGACGTACGCTCTCTTTGCGCTTGCCATGGGGCTGACGGTCCTGGGCGTCTTCATCGGCGCGCAGTACACAAACGCGATCCTGAGCGGCGGGTTCCACATGATGCTCCTGATTGCGGAGTTGGCGATCATCCTGACTGCGCGGTTCTGGATGGAGCGTTCGCCGCTCAATTACCTCCTCTTCGGGCTCTTTCCGCTGCTCTCCGGCATCACAGTTGCGCCGTTTCTCAGCGCAGTCATGATCGGTTACGAGAACGGTCAGCTGATTCTTCTGAATGCGCTCGGGGCAACCGGCTTCATGGCGGTGGCTGCCGCGGTGTTCGCCCGGGTGACTCCCTGGGATCTGGGCGCAATGGGACGGGCGCTCTTCTTCGCCCTCCTCGGCCTCATTGCATTCGCACTGCTCCAGATCTTCGTGCCTTCCCTGCGCACGCAGCAGGCGGAACTGATCATTTCCGGTGCGGGAATTGTCATCTTCGCACTCTTCACCGCATTCGACATGCAGCGGATTGAGCGAATGGGGAAACTGGGCGCCAACCCATTCCTGCTGGCACTGAGCCTCTACCTCGATATCTTCAACCTCTTCCTCTACCTGCTGCGCTTCATGATTGCCCTCTCAGGGAATCGCAGGTAGGGCGGCGAGAAGCAGGGTGTTTCATCGAGATAATTGCAGATCAGTTTTGACATAATGTAAAAAAAATATTATAATATAACAAACATCAGATCAAACAACATCCATACACATTACTCACTCCTATGAAGAACACACACAAATCCCTGCTCGCCCGCGTGCGTTTCGACTGCGAGGAACTCGCGGCACTTCTCGGCATAGCCCTGCTGCTCTTCTGCGGCGTGCGGGGAGCGGTGCGCCTGCAATCCGACTCGCTCATCGGGTCGTTTCTGACGGGAACGCAGGGCGTGTTCGCAGAAGGGAACCCGCAGACAGAACGCATTGCCGATCGCCTGGGCAAACGCCTCGCGGCGAAAGGAATCAGGCACTCGCAGGCGGCTTTGAGCAATGCCGTGGCAACGCGGCAGGTGCTCCTGAAGAGGAAGACTGATGTACAGATCCGGCACGGAGACGGGACCCAGGAATCCTGGCAGATGAGCGTGGCTGCGGAGCCGCTGCTCGTGCGACCGGTGTTCTCCCAGAAAGAAGCGGCGTTCGAACTCGATGCAGAACGCATACGCCAGATGCTCCAGGAGAGAGTGGGTGAGCTCGTTCCTCCTGTCGATGCGCGGATCACCGGCGTAGAGGAGCGCGATGGATTCCTGCGCATTACAACCGATGGCGTGGCGAAGGAGGGGGATGTGCTGGATGAAGCTGCAGCGAACGACATCCTTTTCAATGCATTGCAGGATGGGACCGAACACGCATCTCTCATTGTCCAGAGAGTGTCCGGGCAACTCATCAATGAGACAGAGCGGGATCTGGGGCAACTCATGCTCCTCGGGACAGGGCGATCGAATTTCGCCGGGTCCACATGGGCCAGGTCCCAGAACGTGCGCAAGGCACTGCGCGAACATGTCAACAACACGCTCGTTACGTCCGGGGCGACGTTCTCGTTCAACCAGACGCTGGAACGCCCCGTGACAACGGGGAACGGCTGGTACATGGCGAAAGTCATTGTGAACGGCGTCGATCTTGTCATGGCGCCCGGGGGCGGCATCTGCCAGGCGTCTACCACCGTTTTCCGTGCGATGACCAATGCAGGGTTTACCGCTGAGGAACGCAAGGCGCACAGCCTGTACGTGACGTACTACGAGGAGTACGGGGTGGGAATCGATGCCACGGTGTTCCCGGGGGCGCAGGATCTTACCTTCGTGAACGATACCGGGAATTACCTGATCGTGCAGGCGTACGACGATGGGTATGACGCAGTGGTGAACATCTACGGGACGAGCGATGGGCGCAGAGTGAAACTGGAAGGTCCGTTCTTCTCCGGCAGCGCGCCGGAGCAGATCCTGCAAGGGCAGAAGAAGCTCTCGTCCAATGATATCGCGTGGCTGCAGGGAATCGAGTACGCAGACGGCAGCAGGAAGGAGAATCTCATCCTCTCGCGCTACAGGGCCATTCCGCGTTCCCTGCCGCAGAAGTATCTGCTGCATGCCGGTGCAGGGGAGGAATCGTAAAAAAGGATTCCGAATTTCCTTTTCCTCATTGCGCAAATCGTCTACGCTACTGCGGCATTTCGTGATGCGTTCTTATGTCCAAGCGTCCTACACCCAAGAAGCGGCGGGAAAAAAGCAGAGGGCGTACACAGTATTCCGTGTACGCGCAGAAGCAGACGCGCAGGCTCACCGAACGTCAGCAGTCTCCGTATGCCAGCGTTGCAGAGCCGAAGCACAAGGAGAAGAAGGCGCTCAAAGGCATTACGAGAATTAAGGCGTAAATCATTGAGAATGCAGGAGGGAGAATTTAGAATGAGGCGGCAGTGTAGGGATGCCAGGCAATCATCACTCTGCATTCTCTCCTTTCACAAAATTCCCTATGGCGCGCAAGCGGCACCTCTCCAGGATCGCAGTCATGCAGGCGCTCTTTGAGCATGAGAAACGCCCGGTAGATCCGCAGCAGTCGCTCGCACTCAACGCAGAGGACCTTGGGGATATGGACGATGTATTCGCACGGTCCCTCCTGGAGGGAGTTCTCTCCAAACAGAAAGATCTCCAGCGTACCATTCAGGAGCATGCGCCCGACTGGTCGCTCGATCGCATGGATCCGATTGCCAGGTGCACGCTGCTCGTCGGAGCGTACGAGCTGCTGTACGGCAATGATGCTCCTCCTGCGGTCGTGATGAACGAAGCGATTGAGATTGCCAAAGAATTCGGTACCGGGGAGAGCGGCAAGTTCGTGAACGGCGTCCTCAATGCGATCGCGCAGGGGAAGAAAGCGTAACGCAGATACGTCCGATGTGTGTGGAGGCATCTTGCTTTGCTCATCCCTGTTTTCTCAGTACACTGGCTGCATATGAGTATGGCAGCTTCTTCCGTTTCACTTGAGAAGATGATCCAGGTGTCCTTTCGGGACAAGGATCTGCTGCAACAGGCGCTGACTCACAGGAGCGCGGTACGGGGCAGGGGAACGCTCAGCCACAACGAGCGCCTGGAGTTCCTGGGGGATGCCGTGCTTGAGCTGGTTGCGACCGAATACCTCTTCCAGTATCGCGAGAAGACAGAGGGGGAGCTCACGAGCTGGCGCGCCGCCCTTGTGAAGGGTGAGCATTTGGCTTCCGTAGCCAGGGAAATCAAGCTGGGTGACTACATTCATATGAGCAGAGGCGAGGAAGCGAGCGGAGGAAGAGAGAAAGAGTCGACCCTTGCCAATGCGCTGGAAGCTCTCATCGGAGCGATGTTTCTCGATCAGGGATACGAGGTTGCGCATCAGTTCTGCGACAGGTTCATCCTCGTGCGCCTGAAGGGGTTGCTGGCACAGGGCAAGGACAAAGACGAGAAGAGCGTCTTCCAGGAACGCGCACAGGAGCAGACCGGCATCACGCCGCACTATCAGGTGCTCTCGGACAGCGGACCTGACCATGACAAGACTTTCGTCTGCGCCGTCTTCATCGGCACAGAGCAGGTGGCGCAGGGGGAGGGGAACAGCAAGCAGCGCGCCGAACAGGAGGCGGCGAAAGCCGGCCTGAAAGTGAAGGGGTGGAAGTAGGATCACCTCACCCCATCTTGATTTCGATATCCACGCCGGAAGGCAGGCTGAGGCTCTGCAGGCTCTCTACCGTCTTGAACGTCGTCTCGCGCAGGTCGATGAGCCTCCTGTGCGTGCGCATCTCGAACTGGTCGCGGGCATTCTTGTGCACGAACGTAGAGCGGTTCACTGTGAACTTGCGGATCTTGGTGGGGAGGGGGATCGGTCCGTGGACGACGGCGCCGGTCCGTTCCGCCGTATCGATGATCTTGGTGCTCGCTTCATCCAGAATCACATGGTCAAACGCACTCAGGCGAATGCGAATGGATGCGACTTTGGGGGCATCGGTTTTCTTCTTCTGTTCGGGCTTTCTCTCCTCTCCTGCTTTCACTGCGGGTGCAGGCGCCTTCTTCATAGGTTTCGCAATCTTCTTCGCTGGCGCCGCTTTCTTCTTGGCAACGGGCTTCTTGGCAGCGGGGGAAGGTTTCTTCTTGGCGGGATTCATAGCAGCGGGAGGGAAAGATCGGGGGAAGAAATGCCTGTGAGGGAGAGGTTTCCCTCTCCCTCAAGACAGTGAATTACTCAATGATTTTGGTGACGACTCCTGCACCAACTGTGCGACCGCCTTCGCGGATGGCGAAGCGGGTGCCTGCATCCAGGGCGATCGGGCAGCCGAGCGTCACTGTGAATTTCACCTTGTCTCCTGGCATCACCATTTCCACGTTCGCCGGAAGCTCCACCGTCCCTGTTACGTCCGTCGTGCGGATGTAGAACTGGGGCTTGTATCCTTTGAAGAACGGCGTGTGGCGACCGCCCTCCTCTTTCGTGAGGATGTAGACCTCGGAATCGAACTTAGTGTGCGGGTGGATGGAGCCAGTCGTTGCGAGCACCTGTCCGCGCTCGATCTCATCACGCTCAATTCCGCGCAGCAGCAAGCCGACGTTGTCGCCTGCCATGCCCTCGTCCAGGAGTTTGTGGAACATTTCCACGCCGGTCACGACCACCTTGCGTGTATCGCGGATGCCGACGAGTTCGACTTCATCGTTCACCTTCACCTTGCCCTGGTCGATACGACCGGTTGCAACCGTGCCGCGACCCTTGATGGAGAAGACGTCTTCCACGGACATGAGGAACGGTTTGTCCGTCTCGCGCTTGGGCTCAGGGATCCGCTCGTCCAGCGTCTTGAGCAGCGTCTTGAGGTTCTCAATCTGCTCCGCATCGCCTTCCACCGCCTTGAGGGCGCTGCCGCGAATGATCGGAGTCTTATCGCCGGGGAACTCGTACTTGCTCAGCAATTCGCGGATTTCCACTTCCACGAGTTCGAGGAGTTCAGGGTCTTTGACCATGTCCACCTTGTTGAGGAAGACGACGATGTACGGCACGTTCACCTGGCGTGCGAGCAGGATGTGCTCACGCGTCTGGGGCATCGGGCCGTCCGCTGCGGAAACCACGAGGATCGCGCCGTCCATCTGCGCCGCACCCGTGATCATGTTTTTCACGTAGTCGGCGTGTCCCGGACAGTCCACGTGCGCGTAGTGACGTTTCTCGGACTCGTACTCCACGTGTGCGGTCGCAATCGTAATTCCGCGTTCCCTCTCCTCGGGCGCGTTGTCGATGTCTTCGAACTTCTTCTTCTCCCCCTCGGGCGAGAAATTAATGGAGAGCGCCGCAGTGAGAGTGGTCTTACCGTGGTCGACGTGACCGATGGTACCCACGTTCACGTGCGGCTTGCTGCGGTCGAATTTCTTGTCTGCCATGTCAAAGGGGGAAAGTGAAAAAGAATAAAGGGTTCAAGAATGAGTGAAGCGTGAGACTTCAATCGCGCAAGCGAGTCTACGGGTGCGGTTGCCTGCAAGTCAACAGATTCACCCAGAAAGAATGAGGTTTTTACCGGCTGCATTTTTGGGAACACCCCTCTAGAATCCGGATGCAGATGGACAAGCGGGAGCGTATCAACGGCTTCGTACGGGAACTGTGGCTGTGGTATGCGCTGCACAAGCGATCGTTGCCATGGAGGGATCTGCAGGATGTGGAGCCGAACCGGCGCGCCTACAGCGTTGCCGTGTCGGAATTCATGCTGCAGCAGACGCAGGTAAGCAGGGTGGTTCCCGCATTCCGTTCCTTCCTTGGACGCTTTCCGACGATAGAGAGCCTCGCACGCGCGCAGAACGCAGATGTCATCCGCGCCTGGCAGGGGATGGGGTACAACATGCGTTCACTGCGCCTGCGCGATGTTGCGCGGGTGGTAGTGGAGGAGCATGGCGGGCGCTTTCCGCAGGAGATGCGCGACCTGCTGGCCATGAAGGGGATCGGTGCGTACACGGCGGCAGCGATCAGAAATTTCGCATTCGACCTGCCGACCCCCTGCCTCGACACCAACATCCGCCGCATTCTGCACCGCACGTTCGTGGGACCGGAGCGCGCCGATGGCACATGGAAGCAGCATGACCGATACCTGCTGCAACTTGCGGCCGAAGTTCTGGATGTGGCGTTGCAATTTCAAATTTCAAATTTCGAAATGCGCATTTGCACTGCACAGTGGCACGCGGCGCTCATGGATTTCGGCTCCCTCGTCTGCACCAAACATGCGCCGCGGTGGGATGTTTGCCCGCTCACTGCCCAGGGGCTCTGCAGGGCTTCCTACAAAGTGCCGCAGCGCAGGGCGCGCATCCGGCGCACAGAGCCCGGTCGACTGGTGGGTTCGCAGTTCATTCCAAACAGAATTTTTCGGGGGAGGGTGGTGGAGGAATTGCGCGGTGCCCCCGGCGGTTTGACGCTGGAGGAAATCGGCAATCGCATCTGCATCGACTGGCAGCAGGAAGATCACCGGATCTGGCTCCAGGATATCCTGCATGGTCTCGTGAGGGATGCGCTCCTGCGCGAGCGGCGGGCGCAATCCGTGTACACGCTCTCGTAGAGGTTACTGCTGCGCACCAGTATCGGTGCCTGTTGTGCCCCCATTATGGGCGGTTTCTTCCTTTATCTCTTCGATTACTTCCTGCAGCCGAGTCGAACTCTGCTCCGCAGGGGGAGGAGGGACTGCCGTCTGCTGCTGCTTCTCTGGTATCAGAGTGGCCATGGAGCCCATCTTCTTTTTCAGCAGCATGAATGCCCCCAGGCTGAGCGCCCCCAGTATCGCGGCGATGCCGATCACTTCGATGCCGCCGATGCCGGAGAGCATTTCTTCCCGCGCGGATGGCGCGGGTGATGGCACAGGTTCTTCCTCTTCCGGCGTTTCCTCTTCTTCGGTTATTTCAGCCTGTCGCTCTGCCGCCTGCAAGGCTTCTATGAGCGCATCCGGATCTGCTCCTTCATCATCCGTCCTATCTTCCGCAGGAAGAACTTCTTCCTCTGTCGGCTGATTCTCCGTCGTGCCATTCGGATCCGCCAGAGGTTCGGCGATGTCCACGGGCTCCCCGCCGCGGTAGAACGTGCGTGCGGTATCCGTAGGAACTTCTTCTTCAGCTGCCGGTCTGAGGAGAGCATCCGATCCGTCGACAGTTTCCGTATCCGCATCGGATGGTATATCGCCGTTTTCGTCGGATGCGGCGTCCGTTCCGTTGGCAGGCGGCACAGCCGTTTCCTCCGGTGATGGCAGGGATTCGGTCGATGGTTCCGCCGGCAGCTCAATGCCGAAGACTTCCTCCGGCGAGAGGTATGCAAGCGCCGGGATGGGCAGGCAGATGCCGATTGTCAGTATCGCCAGAATGGGTGCTTTGCGGAGAATCTTCATAGAATAAAGAGGAGAGAAGCGAGGACGGATGTTACCTTAGAGAATATGGAAATGATGTGAGCGAACGGAGGACTGTTGATGTACAGGGAGGTACTGCACACGTCTGTCTGTTGGCTGTGGCATAAGCGCGCAGTAGAGTTCGGTTGCGCGAACGCGCTGTTTGCGGAGGTGAGAGGGATGTAGACCTGAATCTTGCTGCCGCGCCTGCAGAGGTACTGTTTGCTCGCTTCCATGAAGCCGCGGGATGTTTCCAGGATAGCGCACGTATCGAAGTCTTTGGAGTACGTAATGAGCAGTACATCGCCCTGCAGATTGATGCTGTGGAGCGTTATGGGAGCGGACGTAGGCAGGGAGAGCGTTGGAATGAGGATTTGGCACTCGGATGGTTCCCCGAAGCACTGCCATCCGTCTTCGATATTGCAGGTGCCCGAGCAACCGTCATCATCCTTCGTATTCCCGTCGTCGCACTGCTCTTTCCCCTCGATCTTTTCGTTGCCGCACACTGCTGTAACCTGTCGGCAGGTTTCCGGACAGCTCGGATCCAGTTCCGTGTAGTACCTGCAGGTATTCTGTGTGTTCTGTGCGGCGCAGTCCGCATCGGATTCGCAGATGAGAGCGTACGGGTTCTTTCCGCAGCGCTTGACGCTGGTGCCCGGTATCAGCTCGCACCTGTTGCAGTCGCTGCTCGTGCGGCACGAGAGGGACGTATCATGCGAACAGACCGCACCGTTGTCGCACTGTTCGCCAAGCGTTTCCTGCACGATTGCATCGCCGCAGAACTCCTTGAGGCACGCTGCGGCACAGCCGTCTCCATCCTTCGTATTCCCGTCGTCGCACTCCTCCTCTTCCTCTGCTGTGCCATTGCCGCATTGCTCCTGGGGCACGTCAACGCGCGGGACGCACTCGCCGGTACAAACCGTTATGCAGGGTTTGCCTGGCTCGCATGGGTAGGGGTTGCAAACACCCTGATCAGTCGTGCAGAACATGTTTTGCGGGCATTCTGCGCTCGATGTACAGAATTCCGGGACGGGCGCTTTGCAGTCTGCCGGGCAGTTGCAGTGGTCCTCGCCCGATGCGCAGGTGCCATTGCCGCAGGTCTGTCGCCAGCCGTCCACGCATGTTCCCTGCGATCCGTCATTCATGCTGATGCATACGCCATTCACCGCAACAGTAGCAGGTTTGATGCCAGAATTTTCATTGCAGCAAGTGGTGGGGCCAAGTGCTGCGCTCCCATAGACTTTCTGACCGTTTTCAGCGCATTCCGGTTCCGGTGATGCAGGGCAGTCCTGCGGGCAGTTCAGTCTCTCATCCTCGCTCTCGCACACGCCGTTGCTGCATACAGGGCCGCCGGACGGACAGTCTGCCGGGCAGACTGCGTGGCACTCCGTTACGCAGGGGGTTCCGGGGAGGCACTGTGTGCAGATGATGCGAGCTTCCTCCTCATCGCAGATGCCATCTCCGCACTGCGTGGCACTCGGCGCTACGCTGACCGAGAGGAGAACCGTATGTTTGCGGTTCTGGATGAAACCGACGAGCATGAAGCGGTAGGTGGCATTCGCATCGTTTGCCGTAGGAGTCCATTCCAGGCGCACGGCAGCCGTACCTTGTGTAACGGTAGCCTGCTGCGGGAATTGCTTGCCGGAATTCTGGTTGAAGATTTGATGATCCAGGCTGTTGACGCTTCCGTCGAAGTTCAGGTCGTACTCCGGATCGTAGAGCGCATCTCCCCTCACGGAGCCGTATTTGGCTGCGAGGAATACCAGATCGCTTGCTGCCACCTTCTTATCTCTGTCGAAGTCTCCTGCGAGCAGAAGGGCGTACTGCCCGCCGGCAGGCGTCGGATGTTCCAGTGAGAACGTCTTGCCGACACTCGCATTGAATGTTCTCTGCATGTCCCATCCTTCGATTGCTTCCTGCTTGCATTCACCAGAGCAGCCGTCTCCGTTCTGCTTATTCCCGTCATCGCACTCCTCACCCGTCTCTACCTTGCCGTTGCCGCAGGCAGGTTCTGCGTCCAGAATCTCCGCGATTTTTGCGTCAATCGCATCCTGGAAGTGCCGTGCCTCTATATCTCTCCGGATATCGCGGCTGTACCCGTAGGTTGCCGGATCCTTGCCCGACTGCAGCTGTGCCACAGTGTGCAGTTTTTTAGGCTGTGAGTCATAGAGGTACACGTTCATGCTGTCGAGCACTGTTTTCTGTTCCCATCCGGCGCCATCTGTTTGCTGTCGCTCCATCTTCTGTTTTTGTGCAACGAAACTCAGGAAGCGTCCTGTTGCATCCTCGAATCGCAGTGCCGTAATAGTGGGTATCTGCTGGATAATCAATGCGGGAATAGAGGTGTCATCGGGGTATTCGTACACACTGATACCGAGTACTGGCGTGGGCGACTGCGATGCTTCCTGCCATATGTACAACATGTTTTCCTGTACAGTTTTGTACTGCGGAATTCCGCCCGTTGTTCCGAGAGTGTCAAGATACCGCTTGTTCATCGCGGCTACGAATGCAACCCTCTTCCCGTCGCGGGAAATTACGACGTTCAATTCTGACGTAGGCAGGAGCATACTGGCCGGCGCGACAGTATCCGCAACAATATTCTCTGTCGTGCCGTCCTCCGTCCTGATCCGCAGCACGGAGGTCTGGTAGGTGAATACCACCTGGTTATTCGCTCCGGACGTTCTGTTCCTGCTGGTTCTCCGCACCGCAACGTACCGACCGTCACCCGAAATGGTGGGCTGTGAGAATGACGTGTACTTGTCTGCTCCAGTGATGAGCTCACGCACGCTCCGTTTTCCCGTATCCAGGAAGTAGACGCTGGCGGGACGTGGTCCCCCGTCTGTCGGCTGGACGTACACCAACTTCTTCCCGTCTTCACTCATGCTCAGGTGTGCCGTGTGGGTAGACAATGAGTTCATGGCATTGGTCATATGCTCATCGAAGGTGCGGGAATCCGTTTCTGTGCACACGCTGGGTTCGCCTATGCATGACCATGCATCCTCAATGCGACATGCGCTGTCGCACCCGTCTCCGTCTTCCGTATTCCCGTCATCGCACTCCTCATCTTCTTCCACGATGCCGTTGCCGCAGACAGATTCCTCATCATCATCACCGGTTTCCACCGTGCAATTCGCACTGCAGCCATCGCCGTCTTCCGTATTCCCGTCATCGCACTCCTCTCCTTCTTCTTTCAGACCGTTGCCGCATTCATCAGGTTGGACGCACTTATTCTCCACGCAAAGAGTCTCCGGAGCACAGACGAGTCCGCTGTCGCCGCATTCCAGCAGACAGATGTCGGCGCATCCGTCGCCGTTCACGGCGTTCCCGTCATCGCACTCCTCTCCTTCTTCTTTCAGACCGTTGCCGCATTCATCAGGTTGGACGCACTTATTCTCCACGCAAAGAGTCTCCGGAGCACAGACGAGTCCGCTGTCGCCGCATTCCAGCAGACAGATGTCAGCGCATCCGTCGCCGTTCACGGCGTTCCCGTCATCGCACTCCTCACCTTCTTCCACGATGCCGTTGCCGCACCCATATTCATCATCATCGGTCTCCACCGTGCAATTCGCACTGCACCCGTCTCCGTCTTCCGTATTTCCGTCATCGCATTCCTCCGCGCCTTCCAGCACTCCATTGCCGCAGGCCTGCACGTAGCTTATGCCTTCGCCGCACCGGAAGAAGAGGTCCTTCTCCGTCATGAAGTAGTAGGCTTTTCCTCTCTGGAGAGTGCCTAACTTGTTGATGACGCCGTACTTGGGATTCACATGCAGTTCTCCTTTGGATATGTGGAACTTCCCGTGGAACGGGGGTTCGTCTCCCGTAAATTCGTATCCCCAGAACCGCACTTGTTCATTCTTCTCCACCGGTCCGGAGAACGCGGGAAATGCGCCGTCGCCGTCACAGCGTACCTGGTTGTGGTCGTTTGCCTTGATCACGATGCCCTTTTCGCACTGGGCTTTCGTGTAGGCGTGAATGGCCGGCACGTACGTGGGTGCGGCCTGACCGAGCAGCGCCCCGCCGTCGCGGACATTCACTGTCGCGAAGAAGGCGAGCGCGCTCAGCGCGAACGCCCCGAGGAGGAAACGCCTGTTTCCGAAGAGTGACGCGGACATGGGAGGATGGGGAAATGTATGTGAAAAATTCTCCCTATTGTACCAAAATTTTCCCTTGGTGTGAAGGGCAGATCCGGTTTGGGTTCCCAAAGCCGCACGCGGGAACGCATGCGGCTTTGTTTCTATGAATGCATGCCTACTTCGCCGTCTCGATGATCCTCCTGTCCCGGATGACGTTCACCTTGATCACGCCGGGGTACGTGAGCTCATCCTCAATTTTCTTCGTGATGTTCTTCGCGAGTTTCTCCTGCTCCAGATCCGTTACTTTCGCCGCATCCACGTACACGCGGATCTCGCGGCCGGCGGAGATGGCGAACGCGCGCTGCACGCCCTCGAAACTCTTGGCGGCCTCCTCCAGTTCCTTTAAGCGCTTGATGTACGCTTCCACGGACTCTTTGCGGGACCCGGGGCGCGCGCCGGAGATCGCATCCACCGCGGCGACAATGAATGCTTCCGGCGACTGCATCGGCACGTCTTCGTGATGCGCCTCCACGCAGTGGATCACTTCCGGGCGAATCTTGAACCGCTTGCAGATCTCCACGCCGATCTCCACATGCGTTCCTGCCACTTCGTGGTCGAGTGCTTTGCCGACGTCATGGAGCAGACACGCCTCCACGACGGTCCGTGCATCCGCGCCGATTTCCTCCGCAAGCATCCGCCCGATGTTCGCCATTTCCACGGAGTGCTTGAGGATGTTCTGACCGTAGCTGGTGCGGAACCGCAGGCGTCCGATGATCTTCATGAGATCCTGCGGGTAGCCGGTAATGCCCAGCTCCGCAGTGGCGCGCTTGCCGAATTCCAGCATCATCTTTCCGACTTCTTCCTTCATCTTCTCCACGACTTCCTCGATGCGCGCCGGCTGGATGCGGCCGTCCTTGATCAGCTTCTCCATCGCCAGTTTCGCCACGTAGCGCCGGGCAAGGTCAAAGCCGGAGATGATGATGGCGCCGGGCGTATCATCGATCACGATGTCTACGCCGGTGAGCTGCTCGAACGTAGTGATGTTGCGGCCCTCCTTGCCGATGATCTTGCCTTTCACGTCGTCGGAAGGGAGTTGCACGATGGTCGCCGTCGATTCGCTGGCGACCTCGGACGCGTAGCGATGAATCGCTTCGACCATCAGGTTCTTCGCATCCTCCTCGTACTCCGCTGATTTCTCCGCTTTCAGGCGCTTGAGTTGCTCCGCGTAGAAGCCGGAGAATTCCTCCTCCAGTTCGGCCCAGAGCAGTTTCCTGGCTTCTTCTTCGCTCAATTTCGATACTTGTTCCAGCGCTTTGCGGTGCTGCTGCGCGGCAGCGGAGAGTTCCCCGCGCATCTCCTCGACGTTCTTCTCCTTATCGGCGAGGGAGGTACGTTGGCGATCGACCTCTTTCACTTTCTCATCGAGGCTTTTCTCCTTCTCCTCCAGGCGGGCCTGTTCTGCCTCAATCTTGGATTCCGCCTCGCTCGCACGAATCTTCGCTTCACTGATGATTTCCTTGGCGGCCACCCGCGCTTCGTTCTCCGCGACTTTTATGGCGTTCTGCGCTGCCGATGCTTTCTGCTGGAGATTGCTGACTTCTTTCTCCTGCTCGCGAATTTGCGTGAGCAGGGCCTGGCTCATTTTCTTGTTCTTGGAGAACCAGAATCCGCCGACGAGCACGCCAAGAGCGAAGCCCGCAGCGATAACGAGATAGATGATGATTGTTGGCATAATGGGAGGGGGCAGACGAAAAGAAATCGTTCGTCATGCCCTGTACGACGGGCTCACAGGCGCCAGCGGCACGTGATGAGTTGCTTCATGGATGGTCTTTCTAAAGGGTTGAAAACACATGGGAATTCTCCACGAATCTCCGTACAGGGAGAAGAACATTGTAGTGCGAGTATACCATTGAATTCTCCGAAGATCGAGTGTGTCTGTTTTGGCTTACATAAGCGTTCTGACGAATGCGAGCCAAAAAAAAGTCGTTGATTTTCCCCGTGGAATGTGTGGGAGTGTTCTCTCCCGTGAAAGAACGGAGGAAACGGCTTCCTGCTCACCTGTACGCAGGAGCATTCTGCTTCAGGAGCACGCCGGCGGTTCCGGAAGATGGAACTGCATGGTGAGATACCGTGCTATGCGCATCTTTCGGTTCCTCTTCCTTTTCTTCCTGGTGTGCGTTGCCCTCTACGCCCGGCGCGCATCGGCTGCTGCCGTCATCAGCGAAGTGCTGTGGATGGGCTCGGAGCGCAGCACCGCCGATGAGTGGGTGGAACTGGCCGGGGTGGGGGAGGCGCAGGACATGAGCGGCTGGACGCTTACTGCGCTCGCAGGCAACGGCGAGGAAGTTGCGATGGTCCGCTTCGCGGAGGGAACGGTCATTCAGGCGGGCGGCTACATGGTCATCAGCAATTTCGGCGCGCAGGAATCGTGCCTCTTGAACGAGCCCGCAATTGTCACGACAGCAATCGCGCTCCCGAATTCCAAACTGCTCCTGCGCCTCTACGACGCGAGCGGCGCGCTCATAGACCAGGCGGATGACGGCGTCGGCGAGCCGTTTGCAGGCATCAATGCTTCCGGCACCGGCACGCGCGCCAGCATGGAGCGCATTGATCTCACGCTTCCCGGCGACCAGAAGGAGAACTGGGCGCACGCCGTGGTGAAGCTGGGGTTGGACGAGGAGTGCGCGGTGCTCGGGACGCCGGGGCGGGGGAGAGAAGTTGTAGAGGTGGTAGAAGTACCGGAGGTAGAAGAAGTGGTAGAAGTACCAGAGGTTGTAGAAGTGGAAGAGGAGAACGCGTCTTCCACCTCTTCCACTTCGTCTGCTGTTTCTGTCTTCATCACAGAGATCCTCGCCAATCCTCCCGGCGCAGATGATGCGGAGTGGGTGGAGATTGCGAATCTCGGCGCGGAGAGCGTAGACATCGCAGGCTGGGTGCTCAAATTGGAGAGCGCGGGGAAAGGGTACAAAATTCCTGAGACACAGGCGGGATCGGGCTTTCTGCTCGCGCCCGGGCAGCATGCCGTCTTTCGGAAGACCGAGAGCGGCATTGCGCTCAAGAATGCGGGAGATACCGTTCTCCTCCTCCATGGCGATACGGTGATGCACGCACTCTTCTACTTCGAGACCGCGGAGAACGTGAGCTACGGGCTGGACCCTTACGATCCCAGCCACCCCATGCGGCTCTGCCTGCCGACACCCGGTGCGGCAAACCGGCTCTCCTCCATAGATGTCTCCATCGGTATCCAATCACATACGGGAAAGAGCATGGAGAAGGGGGTCATATCCGGCGTGGGGAAAGTGAGCGTGAATCCGGAGGCCAGGTCGCCGCACTCGCTCACGGGGATTGCATGCAGGTGGAATTTCGGCGACGGGGAGACGAGCGACAGCTGCAATCCAGGCGCGCACGTGTACGACCTGCGTGGCGCGTATGGCATCACCATGCAGGCAGTGGATCAGTGCGGGAGCGTGAGCAGCGATGAGCTGGCGGTGTTTGTGGAGGAGAAGGAATGCAAGGATTGCCAAGAAAACAAGGAAAGCAACGAAGGCGAAGGGGAAACAAGTTCCTTGCCTTCTTCGCTTTCCTTGCAATCCTTTTCATCTTCCCATTCCTCCTGCGTTCCCTCCAACTTCTCCGGCATCGCTGTTTCAGAATTCCTGCCGAACCCCGCGGGTGACGATGCGGCGGGCGAGTGGATCGAGCTCGTCAATCAGGCGGAGCAGGAAGCCGATCTCTGCGGGTGGTCCGTGGACGACGCGGAGGGCGGGAGCGAGCCGTTTTCTCTGGATGGTCTCACCATTGCGCCCGGCAGATTCCTGCTGCTGCCCAGGGCGCAGACCAAGATCGCGCTCAATAACAGTGACGATGCCGTGCGGCTGTTCGCGCCGACGGCATCGGGGAGTTCACTCCTGCAAGAAGTGCCCTACGGCAAGGTGAAAGAAGGCGAGTCCTACGCGCTCACCGGGAGCGGCGCGTACGCGTGGACGGCGGAGCCGACACCGGGGTACGCGAATGTTCTCCTGTTGGGAAACAAGGAAGAATTAAAAAGTACAAAGTCAAAAACAAGCGTAAAATCAGAGGGAAAAACCGAACAAAAAAATTATACAAGTAGCACGGTGAAATCCACGGGAAAGCAGACTGTTGCTTCCAATTGGCTCACAACCCGGTACCGGAATGTGCTGCCGCAGGTGGAGGAGGTAGAGGAGGAGATTCCGGAATCGCACAGGTATCTGGCGCAGGCGATCCTGCCGGGAGCGAATACGCCGTTGCCCGTTCTTCCTGATGCACAGAAAGGGGGAGGGGAATTCGTCTTCGTCCTCATCGCAAACGCAGCCGGAGCACTGTTTCTGATTGCGAAGAAGGGGATTATTGACAAATAGAAAGATATAGTTCATTTTTATCGTAGGAGGAGTACAATCAATTAAGTTACACTAGTAAGTATGTCCATGGCACCAGATTTCCTACCTAAAACACATCGGCAAATCTATGATTGCAGTACCGAACTCCCTGCGGGAATTCACCATCTGGGTACACCAGCTGTAGAGATGTGCCAGCAGATGCGCCAAACATTCCGAGATCTTTTGTTAAGTGAGGCTACTAATCCGATTCCAGCGATTGATCGTTCGTATCAACTCGCTTTTTTGCTGGGAGAAAATGATAGATTGCTAAGTCAGTATGAGAGAGAAGAAGGGCATGCAAGAATCGCAGCTCGCTACGAGGGGGATACCAGCATTCGGCAGGTTGCGGATGCATTATTGCGGGACAAGCAGGCTTTGAAAGAGAGATTGGAGAGAGAAAAAGAGGAGGAACGCAGGAGGAGAAACCCCCCAGTAGCTACAGTTCCTACGTCTCAGGCACATGTGCCAGATCTCCCAAAACTGACACGACCAAATTTCAGAAGAATAGCAAGGAGCCAGCAGATTCTTGGAGCAGCGGGTAAGCACGCGTTTAAACTTTTTGGCATCTCAGATGGAGAATGAAGAAAATACGTCGGAATATAGCTACGCAAGATGAATGAGTGCGGCATAGCAAAATAAACTACTTGGGAGTCTGATTGATAAGCTATTTTCTAATGTCTTGCGGGAGTCCGAGTAGCTGGTTGAGCAGTTGTTGTTTCTGGGCTATCTCGCCTTCAATGAGGCGTTCCTGATCCGTTACTGCGCTTGGATGGAGTAGGGAGGACAATTCTTTATGGGTATCAATCGCGCATTCTTGCACTGCCAACGTACGTTCCATCATTTCCTGCAGGGGATCACCTAAGCAGCCAGGCATTTTTCTGATATCAACATTCTGTCCGATATTTTTGCGTATTGCAGCGGAAATAATTTTTACATCAAGTAAGCATCCCACCGTGTATTGGCGTGCATTCTTTTCCGCTCCATCGGATACAGCAAAGCCATGCCCGGGTAATGGGGTATCAAAATATTCACATGGAGTAACGCTCGGTCGAGTTCTTTGAAATTGCTCTCGCTCGTCTTCCCATTGGTAATAGCGCAGCTGATGTACATGTGTTCCATGCCGTATGCCACCAAAAAATTTCTTTACCTGGTGTGTAGCTGAAACAGGCGTTATAACTTCTTTCGCCGCATACATTTGTTGCCTTATTTCCTTCAGACCTGCAATTCCCATTCTAAGCAATTCAATCCTTTTTTCTCTTGGCGAGCGAATCGCCGTGAGTTGTGTTCTTAATTGCTGCAGACTTTCCATAAGTCTATTTACTGTTAGCACTCGCACCGCATCTATTTCTATATTTCCCTTTAGCTGCGCCCCCCCTTCCTGCGATTGAGTTAGTAATCTCTCGAGATCCCTAAGTAGCTCTGTATCTGCCGGCGTTTGGGGTTTTTTATCCATAACCAAAAGAGGAAGTCATTTACTTTGAGATGGTGGAAGCCCGAATAGTCGATCCAGTCTTTGCTGGAGTTCGGAAATTTCTCTATCGATTATTGACAGTTCTGCGCTGCGTGTTTGTTGCTCCATATGCCGCAATGTGTCACGTACGGATTCAAGTCGCGAAAGATAGAATTTTAAACTTCCCTCCCCCCTCTCTATAAAAGCATTTTTCATTTGCTCTACAGAGCGATTAGATTGTGGCCACGTTTGGGACCCCACACAATTGCCAGGCGCTGGAATCCATTGCATAAAATATCCCGGGACGACTCTTCCATGTTCATCACAAACTTGTTGTGCTACTACTTTAGCCTCACGGATTGATGCAATTTCCCTTCTAATCTCAGCAACTTTAGTTTCGCACTGCGCGACTGCTACCTGATAAGGTTTCAGATCGACGTTTTGTTTTTCGAATATTTGGTTTCTTCTTATTCTCAATTGGTCAATAGCTCTCGAAATTTCTTTTACCGCCTGCATCCGTACCGTAGCAATCTCAATATTCCCCGTGATCTGCGCACCGCTTTGATGGGACTGCTCTAACAATCCTGAGAGATCCCGCAGTAGCTCTGTGTCTGCCGGCGTTTTGGGTTTTTCAGGCATGATTATTTAAAAATATTCCGGGACAAGTCCTCTGAGCTTTGTAAGGGTATCACTAATAAGCTTCAGATCGTGTTCAAGGATTTGAACGATTTCCGCATATATACCGATTCTGATTCCTTCAAAAGAATCATGATATTTTGCATATGTATCAATAAAATACTTATAATTGATGCGTCCCTGTCTGAGATCGTTAGATATTTCCGTTTCCATGGCTTTTATTGAGTCCACAATAAAAGCAGCTGAAATGCTAGATGGTTCACCTGATGCTCTCGATACCAAATGTTCTATAGGTATGATTTGTAATGCCAGTCTTATTAGTTGCTGACGCTGGCTAGAAGCCGCTTGGCATTGTTTTAGATAAGGCTGTACATCTTCCACATCCATTAATTTTATCTTCTGGAGCATTGCATCCGCAGCTTGGTATTGCGAGTGTAATTGAGGCAGTCTCTGCATATTCAACAATAATGCCATATCCTTTTGAGGTGATTGCACGTCTAACTCAGGTGTACTCTGCCCCCCAATTAATTTTGCTAGGTCTCGTAACAGCTCCGTATCTGCCGGTGTTTGTGGTTTTTTCTCCATGGATTAAGAGAGATGAGGCAGAAGAACGCAGAGTTCGTTATCCGTCGCAACATGCGCACGGTAGTACGCAGGATTTTTTTGGATCAGCACTTTTAAGCATGCGGTAGCTTCCGCGCGTTTGCCTGCGCTGAATGCTACCTTCGCATAGAGGAACCACACTTCCAGATTATTGGGGTCCAGCTTGGTTGCCCGCCGCATGACACGCTCCGCGTGCGCATGCCGACCCATCTGCCGCAGGTTCTCCGCCAGATTCATTAGTGTATATGATGAAAGTTGAGGGTATTGCTGCAGCAGGTAATCGGCTTCACTGAACGCCACGGATGCCAGCTGCGTATTGCCGAGCGAACTCTGCACAGTGCCGGTAGAGACGTACACAAGGGGATTAATGTCATCCTGCTTTTGCGCTTCCTGCAGGATGGCGAGCGTTCGGTCCAGATCCTGCAGCGAAGTCGCGCGTGCACGCGCGACTTCCGCGCGTTGCCACTGGTAGCGCGATTCCTTCTGCCGTTCCGTCATGCGTTGTGCTTCCAGTAATTGCTGGAGCAACCCTTGCTGCTGCTGGTGGGCGAGCATCACTTCCGCATGGGTCTGGAGGAAAGTTGAACGTACGCGATAAATTGCTTGCAGAACGGCCATCCGCGTAATGATTTGTTCATTGGTCATCTCTGTTACGCGTGAACCGATGTCTGTAAGAAGTGATTGTAGCAACTGTCTTGTGGCAGATGCTTCGTGACTAATTGTCATACTCATTCCGTCTACACGTTCTATTAATTTTCCACTGTTTACTGCCAGTTTTGATAAATGCTCTATCTGCGTATTACGTTGTTTAAAGGCGACAATAGCAGATGCAGCCGCAATTTCATTCCCTCGATATTGCAGCATGTTTCCTTGTTGGAGCAGCGGCGTGTGTGCTCCTGCGATTTGTACCATTGAACGTTGCGTGTCTATCACATCATCCAGTCGATCTGCCACTTCTCTCTGTGCTTCCGCCAGTTCGGATGTATCAAAAATAACTTCTGGTGCGGGCAAATACTCCGGGATTCGCTGTATCTGGGGTGCGGGCACCATTGCCCTGGAGGAAGAATGGAGCGCGCGTTCCGTCGTTTCCTGATGCCGGTCGAGCGCTTTGTGGATGCCTGCCAAATGCTTGAGCGCCAGGCCTTGGTCCGAGGTGAAAATGTTATAAGGAGCCCCGCCTACCAGGCTATCCACGAACTTCTGGCCGGATGATCTTTCAGGGGGTGTCGGCATGAATAATTGGTATTAATTCATATTTAGTGACTAATGTCAAATAGCAATTGTTTATCAGAGCAGAACTCGTCTTCGTCCTCATCGCAAACGCAGCCGGAGCACTGTTTCTGATTGCGAAGAAGGGGATTATTGACAAATTATTATAAATATGTAGAATAGAGGCATAGTACTTTCCAATTTCTTGCTATGCCAGATACACATGGTCCCGACGCCACGCCGCCTTCTCCTGAGCCGGGTGCGAACGGGCGGGCCCGTTCCTACAAGGATGTCATGGCCCACGGCAGTGCCGAGGTGATAGGTGTAGCCGGTACATTCAAGGACCGGTTCGGTTCTGTGATTCCCGCACACGAAGAGCATGCAGACAAGCTCGATGATACGTATCAATCGTTCGCGGCGGGTCATGATGATGTGAGCGAGAGGGCGAGAGCAGTGCTGGAGCGCCTAGGCATTCCGCCCGAGGAAATCGAGCGGCGGTTTGAGGGCGTGCATGGCAGGAAAGAGCAGGCGAAATTCGGCACGTTCGCAGCGCGGCGCGAGCAGCACCGTGCGGTCAAGGAGGCGCTGCGCGTACTGCGCGAGAATGAAACAGAGGGGAACCGCGATGACTTCGTGCGCGCGTACGTCGTAGAGAGCGATTCCAATGTGGATGACTGGTTCTTCACGCACTTTGAGAGCGAGACGGCAGAGATCTTCATGCTGGAGGGCGATCCTGCAGATGCCTTCGCCAAGGCGGAAGCGCTGGTGAAGCGCGTGATGGCGAAGTTCGCTGCGCAACCGGAACTGCAAACACCGTTCATGGAGAAGGTGCAGGAGAGGGCAGGCATGGAGGATTTCCAGGGCAAGTCGCCGGAAGCGAAACTCGAGATCCTGCACCAGATTGTGGAGCTGGAGGCGCTCGAACTTGCGAAAGCAGCCGGCCTGATGCGCTTCCTCGCGAATATGCCGACAGAGGCGCTGGATGCCTACTACGGTAAGACGCTCGATCCCGATGGCAACCCCAAAGAGGAGCCTAACATGCTCGCGCTTTTCAACGGTGAGCAGTCCATCGGCGATGTGGTCCCCGCCAAAGCGCGTGTGCAGGTGATCATCAACAACAAGACATTCGACTGGTACATGGCAGACGAAGTCCCTGCTGAGGTGACTGCAGCAATGCGGCCTCCTGTGAACGCAAAAATCGTGCAGCTCTTCTACAGAGAAGACAAGGACGTAAATGCGCTCATGGCGCACCTGAGCATCGGGCAGGTCTACCGTTGCAAGCGTGCTGATTCCGATACGGAGATCGTGCTGGAAGGCACGATGGGTGATGCGTACAAAGTCGTCTCCGGTTTGAGCGATGCGGAGGTGGCGGACTTCCAGGCACGCCCGATGAAGTACCTTGCCTACGCGCGTCCGGGCATTGATCTGAATACCGCCCCGACCGATGGCGGCACTCCTGTGCGCATCCCGGAGGCGGGGAGAGGAGGTGCGACAGATGTCGTCGGTGGAGCATCCGGGAGACCATTGCCTTGGTTGCAGAGAGTTTGGAATGCAGGCTCAAGACTATTCCGGAGGCGTGACCGATAAGCCACATACAAGTTTTAGGAATTTTTCCCTTTATAGATCATGACAATACAAACACTCCTCGCGCTGGTACCGGATCTCTCCGAGGAACGGCGCGCGCAACTGGCGGCAGGCTACGAAGCCGGCACGCTCTCCACTGAAGACAAAGCGCAGCTCGCAGAGTACATGTTCGCCCTCATGGATCGTATGGAAGTGGAGAAGCAAGAGGCGAAAGCGCTCTTTGGAAAGCAGTAGAAAACCCCGCATTGCACCATGCCAATCACCTCACCAGATTACGATTTTCTGCCGGATGACACGCACCATGCGCTCGCTGCCATTGGGTACAGGCATCGCCCGGTGATCAGGGGGGCAGATCCTGCGATGGAGCCTCAGCGCGAGGAAATGAGCAGAAGAATACAACAATTGTTTACCGAGAGGGGCGATGGCCGCGGTGCGATGGCTCTCGATGACTCGCATAGATTGGCAGTGGTCGTAGGGCAGAGTGCGGGGTTGCTGGATGCCTATGAAAATTTCCCGGGCCACGGGGATGTAATTCCTTACAGGGAAGACCATGCTCATTTGATGGAACTTGCACGGAGACTTTTCCGCGATTGGGGGCAGGAACGTGGAGAGGGAGAGATTGATGAGGAATCTGGCCGGATGATGCAAGCAGCACAAGAGAGAGAAGAAGCAGCACAAAGGATGCGGGAAGAGGAAAAGAATGAATCAAAAGAACCAGCGAAAACTACTGTCTATTCCTCCATCAAATTCAATCCTCTCACGCCCCAGCGAGGCCGCAGCCTGTTTGCAGGCATCGGATCCAAGAAAGGCACGCTCTCCGGACGGCTCTTCCATTGGCTGGGCCAGCGCACGATGTCGGAGACGTATGCAGAGATAATTCCGTTCCCTACCAAGCCGGAGACGACAGCGCCGGCGGCACCTAGCCAGGAGGAAAAACCGGCTCCAAAAAAGGAGAAAACCGAGAAGAAAACAGATGGTGGAGAGGAGGCGGGAGAGGAGAAAAAGAAGAAGGCCGCATAGGAGCTCAGCCCTGCCTATAGAGGAGAATTCCCCCTTCCAAAAGCAGGTATTTTCTGCTACAATAGTAAGATTTATGGCCGAAAACCAGTCCGATACAGAGCAGGCAGGACCGCTGGATTCGCTCAACTTCGAGGCGGAAGATCGCATGGAGCACGGTACGGAGGTCGCGGCGATCATGAGCGAGATCCGTGCATTGAGCGGGCAACAGCTCGGGAGAGCAACTGTACTGCGCCGCGGACGCATGAATATTCCGCAGCAGAATTTGAGTGAAGCCGAAGCGCGGCGCCATGTTGATGCGATTGCAGAGAATCTGTTCAATGATTCTCGCTTTCCCGCATTGAGAGGGGTTCGGCAGGAAATGCGCACACGTTTTGAGCGCATACTCGCCGCACGCCGGTATCAGCCCGGGAGGAGTACGGATCAGGTGGCTGCGTCGATTACCGTGGGTCGAGCATTGCTCGATGCTGTGTACGAGCAGATCAAAGCAACAGATCTGGAGGCGATTGCGCTAAGTATTCTGCGCAAGATGTCAAACAGAGGTAATGCTGGTGCAATAAAAACCCATTATCTCACTGGCAATAGATTGAACGCTGCAGGCTTGGAATTATTGGAACGCTTGCGCAGCGGCGGTGCAAGTCCTGCGAAGGCGATTCTCGCATTTTCCGCTGCATTGGATGCAGATCATTCTGACGGTGGGATAGAGGCATTGTATACAGCAGATCCAAATCGGATCAATGTGAATGCGGTTCTCGTAATGCCAAGAGAGGGCATGACGCAAGAGGTGTACCGTCGATTGCAACGAATAGCTTCTGCAACAGAAGCTTACAAGAAAGCATATGAGGCCGATCAAATCATTCTCAATTATCCCGGAGTGTTTAATGCAATGGGTATTAGGGGAGATGTTGGAACGGCGTATGTAAAGCATCAGGAAAGAGAAGACAAATTCCAAAAAGGTCTTGCATTGCAGAGAGCAGTTTTCCACGCGGCGAATGATTTACATTTGTATTTGACTACACCTATTAGCGGGAGACTTCCACATCTTCCAACTACATTGCAGCATTTTGGCCCTGCAACACTTACAGCATTACAGCCGCCGACTCGTATAATAGCCGGTACGATTCTTCTGGCGCCCGACAGGATTGAATCCATCTTCTCGGGTGCAGTTGAAGGGGGGATTGAATCAGCAGAGTCATATGCAACAAACGCTGTCCAAACTGGAGCACAGCAGGGTCTGCGTGGCACCGAAGCCTGCGACAAAATCCTGGCAGAGTACGTCCGCCGCGTGGGCGGCGTAGACGAGGAGACGGCCAAGACCGGGCTGGCCGCCCTCACGGGCCGCGTGATCGCGGCCAAGGAGAGCATCCGCACACAGCGTACAGACCGTGCCGCTGTGGATACGAATCCCGATGAGTCGCATCGCAGCAGATCGTGGTACACGCTCGGGCTGCTGCGCCGCGGAGCAACCGATGGCGAGATTGCCTTCAACGAGAAAAACAAAGAGGCGCGCGGATGGTTTACGCATCGGAATCCATACGGCAATTTTATGAGCCGCCTGAATCAGGCAAGTGCGCTCGGATTGCCGCAGCCGCGCCAACCCATGAGCCCTGCGAATTCCATTACGCAGCTCATGACGCGCTACTACGGTTTGCGCCAGCTCACGCAGCTGTCGGCGGATAACGAGCAGCACGTCCCGATGACATCGAGTATTGCCGCGGAACTCACGGCACTGCGCAATGCCATTGTTGAGCGGCAGGTACGCAATGTGAGTGTGATCCTGCGCAAGAAAGGCATTGATCGCCTGCGCCCCGAAGACGTAACGAAGATGGGGTTGCAGGGAGCGCACATCGAGAACATTCCGTTCGATGAAGTGCAGGACAAATTGTTCTCCTGGCTCGATTCCGGCGAAGTGCCGGAAAGCGTGAAGGGGAGTGTGGATACGAAAATTGCCTACGCGTTTAAGCCTATTGCAGACCGCAAAGCGCGGTCAGAGTGGGTGCGCCATCCGGTAAAGAAGCTGGTAGGTGGCACCGCAAGCGCCCTCATCGGCCGCGGCTCCGCCAAGAATCCCATCTCCTGGCCAGCCAAGACGATCAAAGGCTCCGCCAGGCTCGGCTTGGGGGCTCTGAAGGGCTTCTGGGCCTGGGGCACACGTCCCGCCAAAGTCTTCGGTTAAATAAACTCTTATGGAACACACACACAACCAATTCCGGCAGGCAACAGGGGAGCACAGGCTCTGCCCGCTCAATGCGCCGCGCCAGCTTGGCGAAGCGTACGAGTCGCTGCAGTCCTCGGACCGCATGCGCGCTAACCCGGATCTCAAAGCTGTCATAGAACTGTACGACAACATGTTCCTCAAGGCGGAGTTCGCAGAAATGCGTAGTCCGCTCGACAGGGCGTACTTCTACGCACTCCTCTATGACGGTGTTATCCGCGTAGGTGGAACAAAGTACGAGGATGTGAAGCGCAGTGATTTGAATGTGAGCGATCCCATGCGCCTCGCAGGCAAACCTGCCGCTGAGGCGGTGAAAATAATCAGGGAGTCCTTGCCTGAGCTTTTGGAGCAGCTCACGGCAAATGGTGCGGCGACCGATGAGGAAATTCTCCAAGCGTATAAGGATCGTATCGCTCTTACCGACATGCGCTGGAGAGAAGCGAAAGTCCCGGACGATGATCAGCTGCTCGAGGCGCCGTTCCTCCATTATAAAGCCGTGAAGGCGCGCGTGGACGGGGCACTGCGCAAGTACGGCATACTGGTGCCCGGCACGGAAGCCAGATCAGCCCTCGCTTCCTATGCGGGCAGGCCAAGGCTCTCGCGTGATGAGTACCTGCTCCTCCTTAAACTGGCATGGGGCAATCCGGCTGCGGCGCAGCAGGAGATAGAGAATCGCAGGGATGTGCAGAAGGTGCAGCAGTGGTTGGGCAGGGAGCGTGGCAAGCCGGACAATAAGCGTGTGCAGCAACTCTACACTGACTTTAGTGCGGTGGAGGTGAGCCCGCAGGAGGCGCTCGCCGGATTCGGCGTCCAGGTGGGCGAGATGGCACGCGGCGCGTACATCAGCAGGATGATGGCCAGCCAGCATCCGAATGTGCCGGTCGATCCCAATGCGGCGCAGGAGAAGTTCGTGTCTGCTGCAGCGTGGGAGAACGACCCTGCGCAGGCATACCGGTTCCTCTCGGATCCCGAGGTCGGGTTCCCGGGAACAGCAAGGAACGGAGCGTTCCTCACGGGGCTGCGCTACTGGTTCATAGAGCAGCGCGGGCCGGTGCCTGCCATGAGCAAGGAAGACACTCTCGCAATTCTGCGGCTCGTCGTGCAGGAACTGGTGGCGGCGGAAGCAGTGGTGCGCAGCAGCCTGGACCAGCGCGAAGGGCTCAGGAAGAAAATCACCGGTGCAGAGAAGCTGGAAGACATAGGCGCAGGCGTCTGGGAGTACATGAAGGAATTCCGGGACCATCCGGTGGGCTCAGCTGCTATGTGGCTGGTTGCCTTCATGGCGGTCAGGCAGATCATTAAATTCGTGAAAGGCGATTCCAACAACTTCGTGAAGTACGGGTTCTGGATTGGCATGTCTGGGCTCGCAGCAGGGCTCTACCAGCAGCACACAAAAGGCGAAGCCTGGTGGGAGGGGCTGTGGGGCAGAGCGCAGGGATGGTTCGGTAAGGAGGCGCAACTGGAGTCCGGGGAACAGACGTTGCCCAACTACTGGGCGCAGATGCTTGGCAAGGAGCAGGGCAAGGACGATCTCCTCTCTCCGGAGAAGGAGCGGCTCTGCATTTCCATACTCCAGACGCAGAACACCAAGAGTGTGCTCGAGTGGTACAGGCAGAAGCGCACCAGCGCGCCCGGTACCAGGGTTCCGCTCCCGTTTGCCATCGACTTCAAACTCCGGGAGCAGTTCGGCAGGAATGCAGATATCAAGGGCATAGAGGAGCTCATGCACCGCTCGTTGCAGCGTATCCTCCGCAATCGCGGGAAGGTCGCGCGGCAGGAGCAGCTCCTGCTCAATGTGCCCAACCAGATCAGCAGCGGCGATGAGGACATCGGCTACCAGTACCTCATGGAGCGCTATGTGGAGCGCAAGTACTTCAGGGCGATCCTCGTGAACACGCTCCAGATGGTGTGCGTGCGCATCGGGGAGAGGAATGTGGATGTGAAAGATCCGGAGGTTGCGCGGCAGCTCCTCGATGATCCGCGCGTTCAAGCCCTGCCCGAGCTGCAGATGATGCTGCAGAACTCATATATCTTCTACCAGGACGAGGCTCGGGAAGTCTCCACGGCGGACTGTCCGCTGTGGTACGTGCTCCTCACAGAATCGGATCCCGAAATTATGCGCAGGATGAATGCGCGGGCGGGGGAGGGTGCCGGACTGATAGATGAGTTGTACAAGAACGCGAGCGAACTCTCCATCCGCGAGGAGTGGTACAAGCGCACCTGGGGCGTGGAGCCGCACATGGTCAAGTCCTTCATGGAGAAGATTGATGCCTTCGGGAAGGTGGCGGGCAAGGACGCAGAAGTCGGGCCGGAGCGGAAAGGCGAGTCGGTGCGCATCTACATGCCCTCGGGGGTCATGGGGTACGGAGCCGGCAAGTACGGCATGGAAGTCTCCTTCCAGGAATTCGTCACGACCGCTCCCGCGCAGCTCATAGAGAAGTGGAAGCAGCACGCGTTTGAGCAGAAGCGCGAGGAACTCAAGAACAGTGCTGACACCAAAGATATCTACGAGTTCCTGCAGCCTGCACGCGCTGGCGACACGGTCCAGCTCGGCAATCCCGCGTACAAGTTCTACCCCAGGTGGAGCCTGCCGCTCATGGACTTCCTCAAGAAGGAAGAAAAAGATTTTGATGTCGTTTTGAAAGACGACCCGAAACTGCAGCTCACTGCCAAGTTCGTGGGTGCTGGCGCGGCGCGCAAGATTGAGATCCGCGCGAGAGCCGTACCGGGCGGGTATCCGGAACAATTCAATATTGCGGACATTGCAGGTGAAAGCTACGAGCAGGTGGAGAAGAGGTGGCTGAAGATCCAGGCAACGCGAATCGAGCGGGAGGTGAAAGCATTGCCGGATCGTGCTGCCAATTATCCAGATCCTGATTTCATCTTCACGTATGATGCTGCGAAACAGGAGGTGGTATGGGGAGGGAAAGATGCAGTGACCGATCGGACGATAAAAGCGTCACTCTACGATATGATCAAACACTCTACCCCGGAGCTCTTCAAGCGGTATCACGATTGGGTAAAGGCTGGAAAGAATCCCGCAGTGAATCCGTTCTAATAAGTAAATCGCCCGGCAGCTCCAAAGCCGGGCGATTTGAGTGACCAAGAACAAGTCTTGGCCGGTGGCAGGTACTCTTCAGTCATCCTCAGGCTCTTCGTAGGAAAGCCCTTCGGTGCCTGGGATTGAGGTGGTGACCGTGTCGCCGGTTGCTGCCGTACCAGGAGAGGTCGCCACCGGAGCGGCGTCCTTCTTCTGCCCGGGCAGATCATCCGTGAACCCGGCCTCCTGCAACTTCCTTGTAACGGATTCCCGCGTTGCCCGAAGAAAGTCAAGCGTCTTCTCGTACGTCGGTTCGCCGGCCTTGAACGTGCAGGAGCCGAACCCCTTGTCGGTCCGCTTGGTAGCGTCCGCAGGGTCGGGTGCTGTTAAGGTAAAACGCACGTAGTACGAGATGAGCTTGTGGTCTTCGAAGTAGTAGCGAACCCGTTCGACACTCGCTTTCCAATCCTTGAAGCGAGAGTCGGCTTCCGTCACTTTCATCTGCTTGTGGACATCTCCAACGACCTGGCTTCGTGCCGAATTGCTGAGGAGGCTTGCAGGGAATGTCACTTCCAGTTCCCCGGATTCGCCGACGACCGGAACCATCCGGATCTCCGACATCTTCTTCTCGTCGTAGAATTTGCCCAGGGGAACGAGCTTGTCCATCTCCTTCTGGACAAGCGACGGTTGCTGCCACTCGGTGTAGACGCTCTTCGCGTCCTGCCAAGCGGCGTGGCCACGCCACACGACAATCGCAACGACACCGAGCAGGAGTACCACTCCGATGAGGGTCGCGACGAGGTCGTTGGGGTGGCTGGCCCGGTACATGTTGAACAGGTAAAGGGCCAAAAAGAACAGGACGACAGCAGCGAAAAGCCATACCAGGTTCATGAGAGTTCTCCTCGGTCTTTTGAGAGACCAAAAAAGGGTTTCCGATTTCGTATTCCACAGTGATCGATTGTACCTGCCGACAAAGTAAAGGAGCTATTTATAATAGTATACTTTTTAATGAATTTGTCAATATCCTTTCAATACTTCATTCATTCTCAATACTGAGAGATTTTTGCACGTTGAAAACCGTGGGGGGACGCCACGGTTTGGAAGAATAAATGAACAGCGTCATGGTTCGACCAATCTGCGCCAAGGCTACGCTTGGCAAGCAGAGCTCACCATGACATGGCAACATCATGGTTCGACAGAGCTCACCATGACATATCACCCTGAGCCAACACACTCTGTCACCCTGAGCTCTGTCGAAGGGTGACGGATATCCTTCTTTTTGTGGAATATCGCAGATGTTTGAACGGCTGATGCCTAAATAATGCCGTGATGTTTTGGCATTTAGCCAGTGCAGGCAGTCCCTCAAAATCCCCTCGCATAAGTGCTTCCTTTTTCTTTCTGGACCAACGTTTCACGCGTTTCTCCCAATCGATTGCTTCGTGGATGTCGCCGAAAGTCGCCAAGTACACCAAACGTACCGGCCGCCTTTTGCATGTGTAGGATCGTGTATCAATACCTTGCTGATGATCGTTCAAACGCGATTCGTAATCATTCGTAACGCCGGTGTAATACGATCCATCGTTGCAATGCAATACGTAGACGTAGTATTCCCTGGGCATAGGAGCGGGAGTATATCAGAGATGTCATGGTTCGACAGAGCTCACCATGACATGGCAACATCATGATTCGACCAATCTACGCCAAGGCTACGCCCGGCAAGCAGAGCACCATGACAAGGAAAATCCGAGCACGTTAAAAACCGTGGGGGGACGCCACGGTTTGGATGACAGTGCGATGACGAGCATCGGACTATCTAGTCGACAGGATCGGGGATGTCCGCACAAGTGCGGTAATCCCGGAACATCAGGGTGCCGTCGGCACGGTACCAGATCCAGCCCGAGAGCTGGGCAGGTTGGTGCCGGTAGGAACCCCGGTGGGACAATGGAATGACGAAGACCACGCGGCGGTTATTCACTACCGCGCGGAACGCGTTCCCATTGAGCCATTCGAGAGGCTGCAGGGTAACCCATACCCCACCGTTGGGGGCGGGACAGGCAGCCGGGGTCGGCTGGCACGGCACGCAAGGCGTCGCTACCGGTTGGTACACCGGCGCGCACGGCTGCGTACAGGGCGCACAAGTTCGCGGCCGAGGTGCGCAGAGCATCCCGGATTTCACTACTGCGTCGAGGCTCTTGCTCAGCCCCAGCGAACTCTCGTTCGCTTTCTGCTGGGCGAGTTGGAAGCCCCGCTCCACATCCGGCTTCGAAGCCGAGACCTCGTACCCCTTGTGCTTCGAGGCGAAGGACGAGCCTCCGCCCGAAACAGTGACTTCCCACCCGCCGTCCTTGACGGTGATCTCGGCGAAGGCGGGGGTCACGAACAGGGCGACACATAGCACGACGGTCAGGGCGAGCAACATTTTCCGAATCATGAGTTTCTCCTTGGTCGAAATTTCCTTTCGTAACGTTCCCTCCCACGAGATCCTATCTTCGTCTGCTCCGTCCCCGAGCAAACAAAAATAAGGCTCGTGGGCGGTCCAGTCTTGTCGAAGACAGGAGACGTGGGAAGAAGAAATCGGTGGTGTGCAAAGAGCAGAGTCCAATAATGATAGTATAATAAAATGACATAAATGTCAATAAAACGTGGATGAGAATGTTCAATGAATCTGGCAATACTCTAAGAATACAATGGAATATGGGAATTATTGACAAAATAGTAAATAATATTATTATAAATAATAGGAATGTAAAAACGTGTCCGATCTTTCACACTTTTTCTCTGAAAGGAGAAACGTTATGAGGGGTTACGCAGTGGCAGCCGTCAGCTTCCTCACCGTCGCGGCGGGCGCTCTCATGTGGGGCGCCGTGTTAAGTCCGTGGGGTTGTCTCGCAGGTGTCGTTTTTAGTCTCATTGTCGTGTTGTCCTTCGCAGCCGCGAAGCGGGAGTGGGAGGAGCGGGGAGAACGGGGGGAACTTGTCCTTCCCGCCACCGATTATGACCCTCGTGGAAAGAATCCGCGGGTCTACCTACTCACCGTGTTCGACAGTGCCGCAACTCGGTGTGCCATTCGTCTTGGCACGCTCGGCTTGGTTGCGGGGCTGGCGGTCCAGCAATGGGCCGCTGTCGCGCTCGGAACCGCGGGCTTCGCGGCACTCGCACTAAGTGCGGGCATGGCGATTGCGTTCTTCAACGCATTCACCGCCCCCCCCGCATCCCCGGCGGAAACGCCGGAAGACGGCACGACCTGATCGGCAACATTCCTTCTCCGCAGCATCTAAGCTGCGGATACAAAAAGGGCGGCTACGCGAGTGGCCGCCTTTTCCTTGTGCCTGTTCTGCGCTGCTTAAGAACGCACTTCTGTCTTTTGCGGTAGGCAAAACACGAACCGAAGCCGATTGCAATCCTGACTTTCTATTCATGGAGCGATCGTCCAAGTACTATTGTTGGCCCATGGCGGAACCGGAAATCACACTCAAGGTGCTCCTCGTCCATATGCAGCATATGGAGCAGAGGCTTACAAGCCGCATAAATGAGCTTGATGTGAGATTGTCAAAACGCATTGACGGCGTCGAATCACTCTTCAGTGTTCTTCAGAATAGAATTGATCGTCTGGATACCAAGTTCTCTACGCAGATCGGCAACATTGATGAGCGGCTCGATGGAATAGAGATCACGTTGGTGGAGGGGAGGTATGACCATCGCCTCAAGCGGCTGGAGAACCGTGCCGGATTTTCATCTTCTGTGAAATAAATGTAGAGGGAGCATCGTACTTCGTGTACTCTGTCCCGGACGAACCCGCCTTCGTCCCGCACCCGCGGAACTACGGACGGGCAAGTGGCAACGCTCAGCATCTATGGCTACATTAATACTCTCTGACGGCACCCGCTTCACCGGAGACGCATTTGGTGCGAAGGTGGAGAGCAGTGGCGAGGTCGTCTTCAACACGGGCATGGTCGGGTACCCCGAGAGCCTCACGGATCCCAGCTATCGCGGGCAGATCCTCACGTTCACGTACCCGCTCATCGGCAACTACGGCGTGCCGAGCGAGGAGAAGAACGAGGAGGGATTTGCCAAGAATCTGGAGAGCGAGACCGTCCATGTGCGCGGCGTGATCGTCGGCCAGCTCAGTGAAGAGTTCAGCCATCATAAAGCAGTCAGCTCTCTGCATAACTGGCTGGAGCACCACAAGGTGCCCGGCATCACGGGCATCGATACGCGTGCGCTCACCAAGAAGCTGCGCGAGCACGGCGTGATGCTAGGGCGGATCGTGCAGGATGATTCAGAGATCAGAGGTCAGAGATCAGAGGTCAGAGATCAGAAATCAGAGATCAGTATTGCAGATCCGAATCTACAGAACCTGGTTGCCGAGGTGAGCGTGCGTGAGGTGAAGACCTACGAACCGAAACAGAAGGACATCGTCGCCACGGTTGCCTGCTTCGATTGTGGCATGAAGAACAACATCCTGCGGTCCTTCCTCAGGCGCGGCGTGCGCGTGCACCGCCTGCCGTGGAACTTCGATCTCGCGGGGAGCGATCTCACGTACGATGCCGTCTTCGTGAGCAACGGACCTGGCGATCCGAAGATGTGCAGGGAGACGATCGAGCAGGTCAAACGCGCGGTCGAGAAGAAGATCCCGACGTTCGGCATCTGCCTGGGCAACCAGCTGCTCGCGCTTGCCATTGGCGGGGATACGTACAAGCTCAAGTACGGGCACCGCGGCGCCAACCAGCCCTGCATCGAGATCGGAGCGGACGGTGAGCCTTCACAGAAGTGCATCATCACCTCGCAGAACCACGGCTTCGCCGTGGATGAGCAGACGCTGCCACAGGGGTGGCGCGCCTGGTTTAAGAATGCGAACGATGGGACCAACGAAGGCATCATGCATGAATCCGGCAAGTTCTTCTCCGTCCAGTTCCACCCGGAAGCAACGCCGGGACCGGAGGATGCGAATTATTTGTTTGATGAATTTCTGACAGTAGTGAAGAGTGGTTAGTGGTTAGTGGGTAGTGTATGATCTGACCATGCTGAAACTGCCGTATCAGAAGCTACAGATTTGGCAAAAAAGTTTTGCATTAGCGAGGCTAACATATGACATTACGCGGACTTTCCCTGAAGAAGAGCGCTATGGTCTTATTTCCCAAATGAGAAGGAGTGCCGTATCTGTCCCCAGCAACATTGCAGAAGGTAGCCAGCGTACGACTAACCGGGATTTTCATTCATTCATTGCAATTGCAAAAGGGTCGTTGGCAGAGGTAGAGACGCAGGCTCTTCTGGCCCATGAGATTGGATATATCACCAAGGAAGATGCAGAGAAATATCTCGGTCATGTACAAGAAGTGTCAAAAATGCTCCGTGCATTTGCTGCGAAACTTACCACTACCCACTAACCACTCGTCATGAACTTCGTCGTCCTCTCTTCCTCCCGCGGCACCACGTTCCAGGCAGTGATTGATCGCATTGCAGATGGAACACTCACCGCCAAATGCGCGGGGCTCGTCACGGACCGCGCAGATCGTGGTTGTGCGGATAAGGCGCGTGCGGCAGGCATTCCGGTCATGGTTGTAGAGCGCGAGAAAGGCGAGGACCGCGAGGCGTACAATCAGCGGCTCGATGCGGCAATCCGCTCGTTCGGGCGCGTGGATGTCATCGCGGCACTCGGATGGATGTGGATCCTCACACCGTGGTTTGTGCATGTGTGGAAGGGCCGCATCATCAATGTCCACCCCGCGCTCCTGCCCAAATTCCCCGGCGCCCACGGTATCGAGGATGCGATGGCAGCAGGGGAGACCGAGACGGGAATGACAATCCACATTATTGATGAAGGCGTTGATACAGGGCCGATACTTGTACAAAAAAGTTGTTCAATAAGTCGCGATGATACCATCGACTCGCTCAAGGAACGCATTCAGGAGCTGGAGAAGGAGTGGTATCCCAAGGTGCTCCAGATGCTCGAGGAAGGGGAGATAGCGGTGCCGTACGAGACGTGAGTTGTGAGTCTTGAGTTACAAGAGTCTTGAGTCGTGAACTATGAATAACTTGCTCCTTCTCTCTCACGACTCAGAACTCACAGCTCACGACTCACAACTTTTATATTCCAAAAAGCCGATCAAGAAACTAGACTTCATCCCGATGCCCCTCCCCCAGTACACGTTCACCTGCACGCAGAATCGAGAGATCGCGCACGATGTCCATGAGCTGAAATTCTCGAAACCCGCAGGATTCACGTTCCAGCCCGGGCAGTTCCTCATGCTCGATGTGCCATCACTGACCGATGCGGCGGATCTCCAGCCGCGCGCCTACTCCATTGCATCCACGCCCGCAGAGGAGGAGGTGATCATCGGGATCAAGATCAAGCACGGCGGCAGGGCCGGGGAGTGGGTCAAGCAGACACTGAAGCCCGGTATGGAGGTTGCGGTCAAGGGGCCGCTTGGCGTGTTCCTCCTGAAGAAGGAGACGATCAGGGACTACCTCTTCATCTGCACCGGCGCAGGTATCGCGCCGTTCCGCTCCATGGTCAAGGCGGCACTGGAGGCGGGGGAGAGCCGCCGGATGGATTTGGTTCACGGCGTGTGCGAGCAGCAGGATTTCTTCTGGAAGGAAGAGCTCGATGCGCTCGCGGAAACGTATTCCAATTTCCATGTCCACTACACGCTGAGCAAACCCGGACCAGAGTGGCAGGGCCATACGGGATACGTACAGACCGTGGTGCCGCGCGTGATTGAGAACATCGGAGAGCGCAATGTGTACGTCTGTGGCAATCCGGTCATGGCCGGTGACTGCAAGCGCCTCTGCCTGGAGGAGTGGGGGATTCCGAAGGAGGAGTTCCACATGGAAGGGTACTAAGTAAGGGAAAAGGAAAAGAGGCTTTCCCCCTATACAGCCCCCCGGAACAGGTCTTCTTCCGGCTCGATCCCGGGTACCCAGCCCTCATAGTTCGTGAATGGAACGCCGTGGTCACGGAGCACTGCAGCCGGTATCGATTCGTCCGCATTGCCCATGAGGAAGTTCGCCGCTGTCGCGAGCTGGTCGGCTACGGCCTCCTGCGTCATCGTGAGCGGCTTGCCGAAGAGGTCGCGTTTCCCGATCTCACTTTGAAGCGGATCAAAGCCGCTCACAGCAAGCGCGATGGCGGTTACGCCGATGCGCCGCGGGCGGCAGCAGGAATCCGTGAGGAGGACTGCCACCTTCTTCCCGGAGTACTCCTGCAATCTTTGCCGCAGTTGCCGAACTGTTTCCACAGGGTCGTGCGGCCATCCGATGGCGTAGCCGTCCTGTACGTTCGAACGGTCCAGCCCCGCATTGGCTGCCAGGATGCTTCCTTCTGCCAGGCCGTCCGGCTTGAGGTCTGTGAGCATCGCAAGGGGACAGTCGCCGATGGCATGTCCGTGCATCCGCTGCGTCTCCTCCAGTATTGCCTGGCGGAACGCCGCATCGTCCGCATGGCCGCGCTGCAGGCGGTCCGACCATGCCTGCGCCTGCGCACTCACCTCCATTCCCTGCAGTGCGACGAGTGTACCCTCCGCCATTGCCGCGGTCTTGGAGGAAATGGCGACGATGTCGCCATCTTCCAGCGCGCCGGCATCCGCCAGGATGCGCGCGAGGTCGTTGCCCGGTTCGATCAGCCGCGTGCGGATAGGGAGGAGCTGCACGGTCTTAGCATAGGGTTGGAGCGAAAACTGTGGAAGGAATTGTGGGCGTATTCTAAAAAAGGAGTCCAAGGAGACCGAAGAGACCTCGGTCTCCTTGGACTCCTCCCTGCCCTACCAAACGCGCACTGATTCATCTTTCACCAATACGATCTCCTGTTCCACTTCTTCCGTCTCCATGCGGACGCGTATGGCGCGCACCTTCAGCGGCACCCTGGTCGGGTTGTGGATCAGGAGGGATTCCGGGGCATCTTTTGCGTAGAACACCACGGTTGCCTTCGGCGGGAACACCCACCGCGTGAAACCGAGCGCGGGCGCTTCGCTCAGGACCGACGCGAGGGGCGTGTTCTTCACCTCGCTGCGCCGCCATGCGCTCGGGATGCTCACCAGAACTTCCTCCTCTCCCTCGTGCGAAATTTCTATCAGGCTCTGTCCCTGGAGAGTGGACATCTTCACGTGTGCTGCCAGCGGTTGCTGGTGCTCGAATGCGATGTCGACGGTTCCTCCGGAGTCCTGCAGCGACGCGGTCGGGGGCAGCGAACGCACCGAGACGACAGCCAGGGCACAGAGCGCTCCGACGGCGAGGAATCCATGCAGCCAGATGCGGGGCATTCTTGTGAGTACCAGAGTGAAACTATCCTATTCCCGCAAGGGCGCGAGCGGCAAGCTGGGCACATGCCGCGTGCGGTTTTTCCACGGAGCTCTTTTCCCGATTTTTCTGTCATCGCAATCATTTTTTTGCTATACTGGCATCGATGGAAATGGATCCGCACACCCTGCAGCAGATACTCGAGAAAATCCATCAGCAGATGCGCTGTCCGCAATGCGGCAAGAAGGTGCCGGTCAATTTGGAAGCGATCAAAGTCATCTCTGAGGAGGCAATGCTTCTGCAGCTCAAGTGCGAGGGTTGCAATGCGTACATCGTCCTGCAGGCGTCGCTCGCCGGCGTGGAGCAGGTGAGTGCGCCGCCGTACGAGGGGAACGAGTTTGCCAATGCTTCTTCCACGCTCACGGACGAGAAGAGCATCGAGCTCCTGCGCAAAGCGGTGGAGAGTTCCGGCGGGTCGTTTACAAAAATGTTCAGGAAAGAAGAGGCCACGAATCATACCGCCGATCCGGGAACGCAGATCGCCTAAAGAAATGGAAAATTGAAAATGGAAAATGAATAATTTTCAATTACCAATTTTCCATTTTCCATTTACCATTCGTTCCATGCGCAGTCTTGCAGCAGCCACCGCCATCGTCTGTGCGCTCAGCCTCTCGGGCTGCGCATCTCTCATCGCCATGAAGTCCAATGCTTCGGATCTGTGGGAATGGGCGAGCTGGTCCATGAGCGGCATGACGCTCCGGCAGCCGCAGGAGTATGTCCGGGATGCGGTGCAGGAAGTGACGGAGCTGAAAACGGACGTCGAGGAGCGCGTCGGCAATATCGGCGAAGGCGTGCAGAAACTTAAGGAGGGGACTGATCTGATCAAGGAGGGGCTGGGGACGGGGACGGGGAGCGTGCAGTGAAGCGAGAGTTGTGAGTCTTGAGTTACGAGTATGGCATCACCGAAGATCATTCGTAACTCAAGACTCAAGACTGAAAACTCGCGCCTTTTTTGGAACCAGACCAGCAATGAGTTGGTAAAAATAGTGAGGTAGGCTTCTACAAGCCTTTTCCTCCACATTATGTCTGCAAAAACAATTTTCTGTCAGTCCTGCGGTGCTGCCGGTTCCCAGAAATACGGCAAGGATCGCAACCGAAGACAGCGATACAAATGTCCGCATTGCGGCAGAGTTTTTACCGGGAGAACCCGTTCTATGAAGAGCGGTAGCCAGCTCACAGACACACAGTGGATGACTGCACTCAGGCTCTTCTGCACACGAGGGGGCATGTCAGCCGCAGATATGGCGAGACTCATGGGTATCAACCGCAAGACGGCACAGAGGCTCAACCGTACATTCCGTCTGCTGGTGAAGGAACTGGAGCCCACCCATCTTCCCGGAGCATCGGAATGGGATGAGTCCACAATGAGCAGGCAATGGATCCTCGGCGGAGTATCGAGACAGATGCGCCAGTGCCTTCTGCAAACAATTGCCAATCGCTCTGAGGGAACGCTGGTTCCTGCCGTGGAAGCTGTCTCAGATCCGGATAGTCTTGTGTTCACCGATGAATGGCTCGGATACAGTGCAATTCCCAATCGCATGTCTGTGTGCCACAGCAGGGAGTTCGTCAACAGCCAGGCCACCTTCGTGCATACGAATACGCAGGAAGGAATCTGGGGCCACATGAAGCCTCTTTCGCACCATGTCTACCGCGGCTT
>JAQVVD010000012.1 GCA_028699155.1 Candidatus Peribacteraceae bacterium
TTCCTTCGCACAAGTTTTCTCTGTATTTGAAGGAGTGTGAATTCCGGTTTAATCATCGGAACGAAAATCTGTATACTGTTCTTCTGTTAGTCCTCAAAAAATTCTAGTTTCCTAGGGGAGAGCCTAAGTATAACGAATCAAGTATAAAAATCATCGCGAAGCGGAGCTCCGCTTCGCTGGAGCGATTCCATGAAAAGAGAAGGAGAGTCCAGGAGAGGAAACCGTAGGTTTCCTTTCACGCATAGTGGTGCCCCCGGCAGGAATCGAACCTGCATTTATCCCTTAGGAGAGGATTGTTCTATCCATTGAACTACAAGGGCTGTTGCACCGCTGCGGCGGACGGGGGGGCTGTCTCTGCGTCAAACTGCAGGAGCATATGCGAAATGAGCTGCGTAAAGTTTACAACCTCTTACATCGGAATCCCACTCTAATCCTTACTTCTGCGGAGTAAGAACGACGATATCTCTGCCCTCGGTCGGCAGGCTTCCTTTCTTCACATCAAATGCATGTACCGCCTCTTTGCCTTGCGCCCCGCAAACCTTGAGAGTTTCTGCGTATTTTTCCGCGCCTCCCGTATTTAAGGGGATGAGGACGCGCGGATCGATATCATCGATGATTTTCTGCAATGCTTTGGGATTATCGGATGGGACGCAGAGCACATCGATATCGCCAAGGAACTCTATCTGGCTGTCCGACCAATCTTTCAGAGGAGAGTCGAGGAAGGCAAAATGCACGCCTTCGATCTCTACCATGTAGGAAACAGATGCTCCTTCGTCATGCCCGATTCCGCAAACGGAAACGCCGTCGATATCGTACTCTCCGGGCCAGGAAATCGTACGCAGAGCCGGTTTTTCTTCCGGTGCCTCCAGGAGTACGATTTCGTTCTCTTTCTGCACATACCCGTTCTCTGCGTGCACGATCACCGATTGCTTACCCGTTTTCAGAAGAACAGTAGTCCCGCCTTGGTACGTCATTGTAATCATAGCAAAACGCATCATAAGGAATGCCCACCTGTAAGGGAAGAAGATCCTCGAAGATCTTGCTATCCATACATTACCTGTGTTTTCTCGCCTCTCTGGCGAAGTGCCCGCAGTTTTGCGTCTTCGATCCTCTCATCCGTGGAGGCATCCGCTGGCGGAACGGTCACCTTGCGAATATCCGCGCCCAGCTTCTTGAGCTTCTCTTCCAGACGATCGTAACCGCGCTCTATGTACCGCACGTCCGTAATGATTGATTCCCCCTCCGCGCAGAGAGCTGCGAGCACCATCGCCGCGCCTGCACGAATATCATTGCTCGCAACAGTGCGCCCCCTCAGAGGGGTAGGCCCAATGATAAGTGCCTGATGCGCATTGAGCATTTCTACATGCGCACCCATTTTCTCCAGTTCGTAGAGGTATGCCATTCTCCCCTCAAACAACCGCTCGAAGATGCGGCTGACCCCGGATGCCTGCGTCATCAGGACTCCGATGGGAGCCTGGAGGTCTGTGGGGAATCCCGGGAAAATATTCGTGCGGACCTCGCCTGCCCTGAGCGAAGAGATCTCTCCATCGATGAAGAGCATTCGCTCTGTCTCATCATACTGCCACACGCCTCCCAGCCGATGGATCGCGGACAGGAATGACAATAAATGTGACTTGTCTACATCATGGAGACGCACTCTCCCGCGCGTTACCAGTGCCGCGATGACAAATGCGCCTGCTTCCAGGTAGTCGGAGGGCACGGCGTGCGTAACGCAGGCAAGTTGCTTCTTGCCCCGTACTACAACCGTATGTGTTCCTGCTCCTTCCACCTGGGCCCCCATACCATGGATGAACTGCTCTGTTTCCTGCACATGAGGTTCTGCTGCAGCGAGGTCAATGCGCGTTTCGCCGGGGACTAAAGCGGCTGCAAGAACGACATTCTCTGTCGCAGTCACAGAAAACTCCGGGAGCACCACATGGCTCGGCTTCAGCTGCCCCTGCAAATGTAAGACTTCATCAGTGCTCATGTCTTCCGCTCCCATCTGCCGGAACGCCTGCACATGCGCATCCACCGGGCGTTTGCCTAGCACGCATCCACCGGGATACGCCATCTCCGCCACGCCGAACCGCGCAAGGAGCGGCCCCAGGAGCACGATAGAACCGCGGAGGCGCGAAACGAGCTCTGCGGGGATCAGTCTGGGCTGCAGGTTATGCGTGCGTATGCGCACTGTTCCTTCCTGAAAAGAAGTTTCTGCTCCCAGGTACTCCAGAATTTCCAGCATCTTGAGCGTATCTGTCAGGCACGGCACGTTATGGAGCACTGTCTCCCCGCTGCAGAGGATGCTCCCTGCGATCAGCGGAAGCGCCGCATTCTTGGACCCGCTTATCAAAACATCCCCCCGGAGAGGCGTGCCGCCATTGATCTGGTACCTGATATCCATAGTGCGCTGCAGTGCAGAATTGTACCGTAGATCCTGGTCCTGACCAGTCGTTTCCGGGCTTCTTTCTCACTCCTTCTTTAGGCGATTTTCCCCGGATTTCTGCGCGCCAGCCATCCCAGCAGCATTTCCGCCAGCAGGAATGCCACTCCCACATTTATACAGATGTCCGCTACGTTAAAAACGGGGAAGCTCCCGATCTGCATCATATCTGTCACCGTACCGTCTGGCAGGCGGTCAATGATGTTTGCTACACCGCCGCCCAGAATGAGACCGAATCCGATTCTCTCAAGTGGTTTTGCTGCAGAACGGAGGGCGACCGCCATCACGATGAGCACGGCGAAGAGGATGATGGCATCCTGGTACGGTCCCAGGTGCAGGCCAAAGGCGATTCCTTCGTTCTCCGCCCGCTGCAGACCGATGAACGAACCGGCAATGGCGATCCTGCCCGTGAGCCACAGATCGACCGCACGCGCAGCCAGAACGCTGGCAACGCCACTGGCGCAAGCCACAAGCGCAATCAATCGCATGCACGTATGCTAACAGAAACTGCCGTAAAATACCTGTAAGTACTTGCGGACATTCCGGAGAACAGGGTACAATATTCTTGTCGCATCGTGAGTAGAGACACTATCCCCCTTTCTATCGGGATGGTGGTTTTCCCGATATCTGCGACACTGTTACTTCTTCTTTCCTCCCGTCATCATGCGCGCATCGTTCCTCGCCGCCATTAACCAGATCTGCTCTGAGAAGAACGTGAATCCCGATCAGGTGCTGGATGCGGTCAAACAGGCTATCGCCACCGCGTACCGGAAAGACTACGGCAACAAGGAGCAGGAGATACGCGTGGAACTGAAAGAGGGGCAGGACATGCCGACGATCCTTCTCGTGAAGGAGGTGGTCGACGATGTGGAGAATGAGAACTTCGAAATCAGCGTCAAGGATGCCAAGAAGATCAGGCCTGGCGTGGAAACGGGCGATGAGATTGAGATTGACGTTACCCCGATGGAGTACGGCCGCATCGCGGCGCAGGCCGCCAAGCAGGTCATTCTGCAGAAACTGCAGGAGGCGGAGAAACAGAGCCTCTACGAGATGTTCAAGGATCGTGAAGAGGAGCTGCTCACCGCAACGGTCACGAAGGTCGAGCACAACTGGGTGACCCTGGAAATCGAAGGGATGACTGTGACGCTCCCGTGGCGGGAGCAGATCCCGGGGGAACACTACTACACGGGCAAGCGGATTCGTGTGTACCTGGATAAAGTGGAAATGACAGGAAAGGGACCGCAATTGCGCATCTCGCGCACGCACTCAAACCTCGTGAAGAAGCTTTTGGAACTTGAAATTCCGGAAGTGCGCAACGGCGACGTGCAAATCAGGGCGATTGCCCGCGATGCCGGGTTCCGCAGCAAAGTCGCCGTTGCGAGTTCTGACCAGCGCATTGATCCCATCGGCGCATGCGTCGGGCAGAAAGGCGTGCGTATCCAGGCTGTGATGGAGGAGCTGAACGGTGAGCGCGTGGATATGATTGAGTGGTCTGACGACCCCATCAGGCTCATTTCTACCGCGCTGCAACCAGCTGCCATCTCCGCTGTCATCATTGTGAATGACAAAGAGTACCTGGACGAGGAAGGGCGCAAGATCAAGAAGCGTGCGGCGGTCTTCGTGGAAGAGGCGCAACGCCCCATGGCAATCGGCAAGAAGGGGCAGAACATCCGCCTCGCCACAGAACTGACCGGCTTCGAGCTGGATATGTACAACTACGAGGAACTCCCCGCCTTCAAGGCGAAGCTCGCAGAATTGCGCGGAGGCGCGGAAGTGGCAGTGACTGAATTCGTTCCGGAGGAAGAAGGCGCTGAGGGGGAGAAGCCGAAGGGGCGGCGCGCATTGAAGGTTGTGGAGAAGAAGAAGGAAGAAGAGAAGGAGGAGAAAGGAGAGAAGGAGACGGAGAAGGAGAACGGAGCAAAGAAAGAGAAGAAAGCGAAGGAACCGAAGGGTGAAAAGGAGGAAGCCCCGGCCGAAGAGAAGCCTGCGGAGGGAAAGAAGGAGGAAAAAGGAGAAGCGTAGGATGCGTAAGCGCGCTAGGATGGCAGCGTGAAGCTGCCCTCTCTTCCATTCGTTGTCCTGGATACGGAAACCACGGGATTCATCCCGAAGGTGAATCGTGTCATTGAATTCGCCGCCGTCCGCTATGACGGTGAGAAAATCGGCACGCCGTACGAGCAGCTCTTCTCGATCCCCGGCTCAATTCCGGCGCAGGTCAGTACGCTCACTCACATCAATGATGCTGATCTGGAGGGGCATCCGCCATTCGAAGAAAAATTGCAAGAGATCGCAGCGGCTATAGGAGAAGACACCCTCATTGTCGGGCAGAATGTAGGGTTCGATATCCGCATGCTGAAGGGCGAGGGGATTGACCTGACGCAGCGGCCGTGGATAGACACATCCATGCTGGCTTCTCTCGTTTTTCCGGAACTCAAGAGCTACTCGCTGGGCTACGTGAGCAGAGTGCTCGGTCTCAACCATGAGCCGGTGCACCGGGCGCTCGGCGACGTTCATGCAACGCTCGAACTGCTCTCGCGCTGCTGGGAGCGTTTTGTATCACTGCCCGCCGCTCTGCGCGAGCCGCTCGATGCCGTCATGGCGAAAGCCCCACAGGCATACCGGACTCTGTTCGGAGCACTCCCCCCTCCTTCCCGCACCGCCGAATCACCGCCATGGCTGACTGCAGAAGTACGCAGGCATCTGCATGGCGAAGGCCTGACCGGGTTCCCTCTTGAGGCACCCGCACGAGGAACCGTGCAGCTTGTGGAAGAACCATTTACACCGGGGTTCCTCTCGCAGATTCTGCTGGATGCCATAGGGAAGAAGCACTCCTCTGCCATTGCAGTGAAGAACTTGCACAGCACGCTGCAATCACTCTCCATCCCCAACGGAGTGCGCGTTCTGCACCCGCCCTCTGCGATGCTCGACGCCAGAGCGGTTGCAGCATTCGCATCGCAGGGGACGTACACGGCAGATGAGGCGACACTCGCGGTGAAGCTTGCCTGGTACGAACCGCAGATTCGTTCGCAAGCCCCTCTCCATGGCGAGGAGCAGTCTATATGGAATGGCAAGCTTGCATGCACAACGGAGAGCGCGGATTACCGGGAACAATTCGGGACGCAGCACGGCGTGTTCCTGCTGGATCACCGTCAGCTCCTCTCCGCGCTGGCCGAACCGAAACATCCAGGATATGCGCTGCTCACTTCTGTCACGCACGCTGTCGTGGATGATGCGTCAATGTTGGAAGACACAGCAACCAAAGCATACGGGCACTACTGCTCATTGAATGATATGCGTGCAGCTGCCGAGGGAAACGCTGCGCTCACCAAATTCACGGACCTGCTCCAAATCTGGGTGGAAAAAACCAGGCAGTTCCACGATGTGCACTACATTGTCCCGGCAGACCTCTCTACCCCAGAAGCCGGTGGTTTGCGCAGCCAGCTGCAAGAGATCCTGGAAAAAACTGCGGTAACCAATGGATCGCCGATCCATGCGCAGCTCGCCTCCCTTCTGGCAATCCTGCAGGCGGAGCATCTGCCCGGCCGGATCTGCTGGATCGAACAGCGGCAGGATGGCAGCCAGTTCGTGCAATCCGTCCCCGAACACATCCCCCCCTTGCTCAAAGAGCACCTCTACGACCGCTGCAGCACGACGCTGCTGGTCCCCCCCGACAGCGCAGACTCTCTTGCTGAACTGCTGCCGATTGGCAGTAAAACGGTACGAATCTCTGCTCCTGCGGCAGATCCGCCGCTGGAAATTTCCTGTGCTGCAGGCAGGACAATCGCATCCATATTCGCGAGTCCCCCGGAGGGAAAAACGGTTCTCCTCATGGGCAGCAGAGGGAAGATTGAGAATGTTTTCATCCGGTATGCCAGAGCGATGGAAGAGCTCGGCGTTACGCTCATCTGCCAAAACTTAAGCGGCGGGATGGGTCGCATGCAGGCGGAATTCGCTGCAACCACAGGCACGACTATCTGGGTGCTTACGCCGTGGTCATTCGAAGGGGTAGAAGTTCCTCTGGGGGGTATAGACCACCTGATTATTGAAACTCTCCCATTCGATCATCCGTCGCACACTGTCCTGAGCAAACGGGCAGAACACTACCGCGATCCATTCAATGAGTACACGCTTGCCCGCCTGAAACACCGGCTCCACAGGCTGCTGCGTACTTTCTGCTGCTATCGTTCGCCTGTGGGCGATATTCTCTTCCTGGATGAGAGGCTGGAGAAGAAGGAGTACGGCAGGAGCATATGGCGGTACCTGCAACGCCTGGCTGGCACGGCAGAAACTCCGACGCAGTCTCTGCCAGAAAAAATCAGGCACGCGCCGCAGAAAGTGGATGCAAACAAGAAAACCCAACTCCCGCTCTTCTAGAGCGAGTTCGGTTATTTCTGCGGATCGGGGATGCACGTCACCAGGTTATCCTCTCCCCAATCCAGGCAGCCCGGGAGGGAATCGCACTGAGTGGCAACGCCGTTCGTGTAGTAGATGTACCGTTGTACTTTATCTTCGCACTGCAGTTTGCACTCCCACGGATTGTCAAAAGAAGCATCGGAAGGATGCGGGAAGGTGTAATCGACAGCAATCGGTTCGCCCTTGCAGGAAGCTTGCGGGGGCGGGGGAGTAGCTTCCGGGAGCTTCTTCTCTGTGCATGACTGGATGACCAGCAAGAGAAGAATGATCAGGAGGAGGATGTAGAACGGCCACTGTTTCCGAAAGGACTTCATCTATCGCCATAGTATGCCTTTCGCATGCTGCACTCAACGAAAGACCGCCATCGGCGGTCTTTTTATTCCTTCATTCAGCCAGGGGCTATTCCTCCTCTTCGTCCGGCTTGTCACCCTTGGGCGGGTTGCAGGTGACTCCCTGGTCCTCCCCCAGATCCAGACATTCCGGGAGAACATCACACTGCGTTCCAATTCCATTGGCGTAGTAGATGTAACGCCGTTTCTTGTCCTGGCACTGAATTTGGCACTCCCAGGGATTATCGAAATCTGCGTCATTCTCCGAGTGCGGCCACCTGTACTCAACGTAGATGGGATCTCCTTTACATGTCTGATCTGGTTGCAGTTGAGGCACTTGCCGCTCTCCATCCTGCGTGGTAATTCCTCCTTCCGAAGCAACGGGGAATACCTTGTACTGCGTCATCGTCTGTAAAATGATGACTGCTGCAAATGCAAGGAGGACGCCGTACACAATGATGTTCTTGAGAGTGAAGATGTTTTTCATGTCGCCACTCTATCTTGCCGGAGCACGGGTATCAACTGCCTTCACCCCGAAAGATGACTACAAATAGTGTTCTCCACACAATCCAGAAATCCAGCAAGAATGACCATTCTTCCACATACTGAAGGTCCAGGCGTACTTCCTCGCGAAATGTGAGGGTACTGCGGCCGGAAACCTGTGCCAATCCGCTGATGCCGGGTTTGACAGCAAACACCCTCCGTTCGTAGAGGCTGTACCTGCTCACTTCCTCCGGCAGATGCGGCCGCGGACCAATGAGCGACATGTGCCCGGCGAGGACATTGAAGAGCTGCGGCAACTCGTCTAAGTCAAACCGCCGCAGAAAACGCCCGGTGCGCGTGATGCGCGGGTCGTTCTTTATTTTGAAGAGCGGCCCGTCTCTGCGCTCATTCTTGAGGAGGAGGTCTCGCTTTCTCTCCTCTGCATGCCTGATCATAGACCGGAACTTGATGACCGGAATGGTGCGCTCTGCATGCTCTCCAACCCGGCGCGATACGTAGAAAACAGGACGGCCATCTGTGAGGAGAATGAGAAACGAAAGCAGAAGGAGGACGGGGGAAAGAATGATGAGCAGGACGATGCTGGCGACAATGTCGAAGAGCCGTTTCCACACTTTTCCCCAACCATCGATGCGCGTGGGGCAAAACCGAATCATGGGGAGGAATCCCAGCCGTTCAACCACGAGCTGATGGGGAACATCAGCAAACACGGGTGGAAGAAATGCATACCCGATATGACGTGAACGGCAGTAATCGATCAGCATGACTGTTTCTTTGCTGGAAGGGTTTGGATCTGTCTGGAGCACGAGATCGGGGCGGCAACGGGCGGTAAGCTGCTTGAGTGCCTTCATGTCCGGCACATGGCCCACGTATTCATACCGCCTGTCATTCTTGAGCGTATCCTGCGCAACGTGTGATGCCGGCTGTTTCCCGACAGAAGCCACCAGATGCACGCCGATTCCGCAACGGAGGAAAAGCCGCTGCAGCAGGAGAACCGCCGCGCGGAGAATCGTAATGAAGATCATAAGGAACAGGACGGAATGTACCAGGAGCATACGGGAGAAGAAGAGTTCCCTCCGCACCAGAAAGTACCACCCGATGACTCCTACTACCCAGAGGAGAGCGATCGTCATGACACGGAACACCTCCTGCCACGCGCTCAGCGTCGTCCGCAGGACATAGAGCCCGAAGAAAGCGGCGAGCAGGAGGAGCGAGAGAATGCTGGGCAGGACAAACGATGTGATGTAAGCGCGCAGCAATGGAAGCGACTGCGCCTCCTCCAGCAATTGCACATTGGGGATCAGGTCTATGCGCGCTGCACGGAGGTGGTAACTGAGGAGGAGCGCGGCGAAAATAGCCAGCGCATCCAGTGGAATGCGAACTATGCCGAAGAGGGCTTCTGATTTCTTCATTGCGGGCTTCCAGTGTACTACGGTTGCAGGCTGTTTGGAGCAAACTTTATGAAGACTCTGCGAAGCTTTGGACTGGGAGAAGTGAGGAACATCATCAAGGAGAATAGGGCTGCCTGTCGCTGCGCCGGGGCATCCGGCTTGGAGATAATGTAAACGGCGAACATCGCGGCGTAGTCAGCCGCAGCTGACGAAGCCGGATGGAGCCGCCTTAAGAAAGGACTGTGCTGAAAACAGCCCACACCGAGGAAGTGGGCTGAGAGGGCTGTTCAACGGTTGTACTTGTGGCTACCATTTTCCACGATGGACAAAATGGTCCCATCCGCTGCCACATGGTAGTGGTCGGTATGGGTATTCGTCGCACCGGGGAGTGGGATCAGCCACTCACCGCTTCTCCGCTTGACTGGTTGAGGCATAAAATCACCTCCTTTCTCCTCGGATTACATTTCAAAGAACAGCTCTCAAATCCTCAAATCTCGTGATTTGAGCTTTGCAGCCTACGGTGCTCTTTCTATACTTTTCAAACATGGAATTGATCGATTCGATTATCGGTAAAGACCACATCACAGGAGATTTCTTTCTCCAAGAGAAAGAAATTCTGGATTTCCCTTGGCGGGGAACAGTATTCGATGAGGCAAAAATTTTGGGTGGCAGTATGATGGGGTCGCTCTTCGAGAACTGTACTTTCACGAACACGACATTCGAAAATATCCATCTTGATCATGTTGATTTTGTTCGTTGCCACTTTGAAAGTTTCAAAATCATTAATTGCAGTAAAGATGGAATGGAAATACGCGAGTGTATAGGTTCCCCGCCGACAATGACCGGGACTAAGATGAATAAGAATAATGGAGCAAACTGACAAATTCCTTGTGTCAACAACAAGAGAGAGCGTTCGATTCCTGGTACCAGAAATCGAACGGCTCCCATCCGGCTTGGAGATAATGTAAACGGCGAACATCGCGGCGTAGTCAGCCGCGGCTGACGAAGCCGGATGGAGCCGCCTCGGGGATTTGAACCCCGGACCTACGCATTACAAGTGCGTTGCTCTACCACTGAGCTAAGGCGGCATGGGACATACGTCTACTGGAAGGAACAGATTCTCAACCGAGCAGTGACCTTTTTATCACGTCCGCCTGCGGCGGACTAGGCACTTAAGCTAAGGCGGCAAACTCTATAGGGAAAGACCGGAGGGAAATCTGTACCACCACTGCCTGCCGGCCGAAGCCTCGCGCGGAGGCTGGGGCTAAGGCGGCTTGCGTATGAAAGATCGAACAGAGGAAGCCTACGAATTCCTTGCGAGAAAGGCAATGGAGACAGACAATATCTTTCCCTGTTCTTTGGGTGACCGCCCTGCCGCAAGGCGGGGAGGAACATCCGGGCACCGCCGGAACGCCATGCGGGTAACGCCCGTCGCTGCACCATATATCAGGTAAAGGCGCAGTAGGACCAGTGCCACAGTGACGATGCCCCTTTCGGGGGGAGTGAAACGCCTCGGAAACCGAGGACACACGGATTCGTCTGTGTGGTGGCAAACTCATGGTGGTGCAAGGAGGGTTTGGGTAGCCGGAACCTGCGGTGGTTCCGCCGCACCGGTTGCTCCTCCGCGCTTGAGGTCTCCGCGTAAGCGGGATCCCAGATAGATGGTCACGCCCTGTGAGCAATCACAGGGAACAGAACCCGGAGTACAGAAGAGCAGGGAACTAAAAAAACCGCACGAGACAGCTGCATCTCCTATGCACGCTTCTTCGTGCTGCGCCGCTGCTTCTTCTTGAGCATCTTTCCCTTCCGCACCACCGGAAAAGAAACAATGAACGTACTGCCATCTCCCTCTTTGCTCTCGAAGGAAAGGGATGCTCCCATGCGATCCGCCAGCATCCTGCAGGAATACAGGCCGAGGCCCGCGCCGTTGGATTCCACGGCGCGCGCATTGGAGGCACGGTAGAGCTTCTGGAAAATGTGCTCCTGTTCCGCATAGGGAATACCAATGCCATGGTCCTCTACAGAAACATACATGTGCTGTTTGCTGCGTTTCATGCGGATATGCAGCACGCGGCTCCCATCGGCCTTGGAATACTTCACGGCATTGTGGATGAGGTTCTGGATAATGATCCCCGCAAGCAGCCGATCTGTAGGCACAACTGCGGCTTGCGGAAGCAGTTCCACGCTGTGCTGCACGCCTTTCGACTTCATGAGCGGCTGAGTGTTGCGAATGACATCTTTGACTATGTCATTCATGTCCACATCTTCGTAGACGGGGGTGAATCCCTCCTCACTAATGCGAGAGGCATCCATGAGCTCACCTAACACTGCAGTCATCTTTTTGGTTGCCATGCGCATCTCTACAACGAATGACTTTTGTTCCTTCGTGAGTTTCCCCCCTCCATCCCCGGCCGAAAGCAGTTCCAGATACCACTGAACCGTAGAGAGCGGCGTGCGGAGGTGGTGCGACGCGACAGTGATGAAATCTGACTTCATATAGTCCAGCTGGCGCTCCATTGTCACATCCTGGAAGGATACGATCGCGCCCAGGAGCGTGCGCTTCTCCTGGAGCGGCGTGACGGATACTCTTACGGGGAGCATCGTCCCTCCGGAAAGCAGCACATTCAGATGCACCTCTGGGCTGATGAGCACCTCCTCCCGGTCATGCAGGCACCGCACAACGGGATGTTCTTCTTTCGTTAGCAGCTTCTCGTGCTTCTGCATGGGGAGCACCGCCGTAATAGGCTTGCCGATGATCGCGCGCTCTTCTGTTTTGAGGAGAGAAGCCGTAGCAGGATTGACCTGCAACACGGTGCCATTTTTATCTACCACCAGGATTCCTACGCGAATCGTGCGCAGGATCGTGCGGTCCTTGGCGTACTCTTCCCGCAGCTGTTTCGTCCTTTCTTCGATGATTCCCTCGAGATTCTCGTACACTTCCTGCAGGCGCCTGGTCAGGCTGGAAATCACTTTATCCAGCTCCTCCGCCTCGTCGTTCGTGCGGATGGTGTGACGGTACTTCCAGTGCCCCGGGCGTATCTGTTCGACCTTATCGCGCATTTCCATAAACGGCTCTGCAAGTCGGCGTCCGAAGGAAAAGGAGAGGACGACTGCCAGCGCCAGGAAGACGCCGCCGAAGATGAGCAGTGTTTTCCCCAACTGTGCGCCGTACTGCAACAGCTCGTACACACTGATCCCCAGCACGCCCCTCTGCACCATCGAGATGATGAACACATACGACGTCGTCGAAAGGACGACAATGATGATTGTGGAGAGGACGACGGAGTGTAAGACGGCGCGCCACAGGATGGACCCGCGGTTCAGGCGCTTGAGGAGGGAGCTGGATTTGTCTCTTTTTTGAGCCATTTCTTCGTATTATTATACAATAAATTGTCTTAATAAACAACACCCCGGACAGGGGTGTTGTTCGTACTGCCTGCTAGAAGAAGGCACTCTACCGCGTAACGCTAATGGACGCTCCCAGCTCTGCGCCGCTGGCGCTCACTGTCACACGATTATTGGTCTGCAGAATGGAATAGCCTGTCCAATTTGCGTCGTCGCCTTCATTCCCCTGCTGCGGATCGCGGGGAATCGCCGTGATGTACGTGCCGACGAGAGCACTCAGATCCACGCCATCAGCTCCTGTGCAGGTCTCCGATGCATATGCACCATCGCAAATCTGCTTTTCTTCCGTTCCGATATTCCCGGGGAGCGCACCATTGTTATCAATGGCGTACTGGTACACCGCCTGCAGCACGGCGTTCACGTCGCTGCGGCGCTGTGCGTTGCGCGCCTCACCCAACTGCTTGGTCGGGTTGATGGCCACGATCACGATGGAGGCAAGAATGGCAATGATGCCGATCACGAGCAGCAGTTCGATCAGGGTGAACCCGTAGCGATATCTGCTCTTCAGAGAGGAAAACATTTTCATAATTGAAGAGGGGAAGGAAAAAAGGGAGAGAACACTCTCGAGATTGTCCCTTATTGTACAGCGATGGAGCCCTATGCAGAGCGGATGTCCTTGACAGTATGAATTATATGATCAAACGAAAGATACCGGCTGCTACCCCTCTACGCCGCACAGGAAGTCTGTAACGGGAACACAGACGCCATTCACGCATGTCTGCCAAATGTATATTTTTGTTGCCGGATCGCAGAATGGCGCCAGGCAACCGCAGGCATCGCCGATTGGCGTATCATCCGGATAGAGGTTGATGACTGTGTCAAAGTGGCTGGAATAGACGAGCGGTTGGCTCAGGCGAATCATGCGCCGCATATCCAGGCTGACTGCCACGCTCTGCCGGTCTTCCGCCGTGGATGTGTTATCCACGGCGAAGTGCGTGACGCCGACGAGTTCGGAGCTGAGCACGCGACGCGACCGCCCCTGGACCATGATGATTGCACCGCTGCTGCGCGCAATGATCGTGGGATTTGTCGCCCCGGAATCCGTCTGCAGCGCGAGAATGAATCCCGTTCCCCCCAGAGGAGGATCAATGATGCGCTCCGCCGACTGCACGGTACGGATAATCTCCTGCAGCACCTGCGCCCCGTTCTGTTCGACGAGTGCGATTGCATCCTGCCGTTGCCTGCTCTCCGTCACGCTGAAGAGGAACGGAATGAGGGCAGAAGCCATGATCCCCATGATTGCTATGAAGAGGAGAAGCTCTACCAGCGTGACTCCCGCCCGATCATGCATGTGCCGATGATGGAGAGTATCGCGTGCCATGCTGTATTAATTTCCTGATGCGAGTGCCGAGATTTCCGATTGGGAGAGGACACGGTTGTAGATGCGCACATCATCCAATTTCCCATTGATGTTAAACGCATCTGCCCAATCCCTGTCGCCGCATCTGCCCATGGTCAGCTTGCGTCCTCTGTTCAAAGAGCCTGAGTACGTATCTGACCTGCTGCCGAGGATGCCGTTCACATAGATGCGAATGGCAGATCCGTCGTACGTTCCGGCCACGTGATTCCACGAGGTCGGGTTGATCTGTGACCGCGCGTAGTTATCGTCCCATTCCTGAATGAAGAACGTGATCTGTGAACTGGAATTATAGAAGAACCCCCAGCCTTTTGACCACGTGGTTCCGTCCGTCTTGCAGATGATCCCATCAAATATCCAGGGCAGGCTGTCATTCTTTGTCCAGAAGGAGATGGTGACGGGCGTAGGGAAGAGGAAGCTGCTATCCGTGAAATCGATGTAGTCATTCCACCCATCGAAATCGCGGCTCGCCGTATTGCTGAATACCAGAGAGGCCTTTTCGCCCGTACTGACAGCGGCGCCGTTCTTCGGCGTTCCATCGTGGGAGTTCCCTGTCGCATCGATCACCGAAGCGCCTGCGCTCGTTTCATCCAGCTTCCAGTATCCGATGTAGTCGCTGGGGGACGGCGTGACAACGATTTCGATCTGGCAGAGTTCGCTGCAGCCATCCCCCGCATTCGTGTTGCCATCGTCGCACTCTTCGTTTGACTGCAACACATCGTCGCCGCATCGTTCCGTACGACAGGAAGAGGAACAGCCGTCGTTCTCCGCCGTGTTGCCGTCGTCGCATTCCTCGTTCGCTGCAAGGATGCCATCGCCGCATATTTCGCTCTCGCAGAGTTCATTGCAACCATCGCCGGCTTCGGTGTTGCTGTCGTCGCACTGTTCTCCGGCCTGCTGAATGCCATCGCCGCACACTTCATTCTGGCAGACAGAAGAACACCCGTCATTGTTCCTCGTATTGCCGTCGTCGCATTCTTCGCCTCCGTCCAGAGCGCCATTCCCGCAATCCTGGGGCGGGGGACCGGTGAATGGCTGACAGCCCCGAATCGCATCGACCTCTTCCCAGGAGTCTACAATCGCTCCCGGAATCACCATGTCCAAATGCGCTTCCAAACGGCGTGTCGTGAAGTTGCCGAATGTCGCCTCCGCGCAGAGCGTCCTGTCCTCATTCCCCTCTCCGCCGATCGGATAGATCGTACACTCCGCAAGATCGTACTGGATCGTGCCTTTATTATCGTATGCATACACGAATGAGCGCGTAACGTTCCCCTCATACTCCAGGTCCGCCTGCAGAGAAGTGATTGCGTTCTCCATGCACGTCCATGCCCCCTGGAACGCCTGTGCGGAAAGCTGCATGGAATACGCGCTCCGTTCGACGCTGAGACCCAGCAGCACCAGTGCGATGGACGTCGCAGACGCCATCGCGCCCACCACGAGCACCGTGAGGAGGAGCGTGTAGCCGTTGCGGGAGGGAACGTGTTTCATCATCTGCAGTCTCCGCCTGCACCGGGGAAGAAGATATGGAATCCCGTGCTGGTAGCCATGTACAGCCGGTCATTCATCATGTTGTAGAAAATGCCGTTCCCGCTGGTGGATAAGTTTTTGTACGCCACCTCTTCCACGGTTTTGTGGCGCGCGCTCCGTATCTGCAATTCCTTGCTGGAGAAATCCGTCGCCATGAAGGCGTAGCACCCGACGGGATCCATAGTCATTGCATTCACGCTGCCCTCCCCGTTGCTGCCCATATCTGCGCCGAATGTATCGGCGAGATTCGCGCTGGGCACGCCATTGTCCCCCAGCACCAGCAGGTACTCGTCAATCGCCGATCCCTGCGAACGCCCCAGGTAGAAACCCGTCCCGCTGGCGCGGACAGAGAGCCCATCATTCGCATCGGTCGCATTGTAAGCGGCATGCTCCGACATTGCCGATGGATTGGAGATATCCGCCACGATCATTTCCTGCGCGTCCTTGCTCGTAGCAAGGTAGGCGTAAATCCCTGATGCATAGATGTCGAAAACAGTCGGATCGTCGGGAATGTTCAGCTCGTCCATCAGTGTGATGGCATTCGGGTCGCTGATATCGAGCGCATAGAGCTCGCTTGCGTCGGGGTCGCCTTGCGCGCCCGCATAGAGCACGCTTCCTTTTCGGAACAGTGCCATGCCTCTATTGACTCCTCCAGGCAGGTTGTACGTTGCGACCGGAACCGTTTCTGCATTGAGTGAAGTTGGATTCGCAATATCGTAAGCGAGGATTTCATCGCCGCTGTTGTAAGTAAGAAGGTAGAGCCTGTCGCGATACACCACCGGCGACCGTGCCGCCGACCCAAGTGAGAAATCGCTGGAAACGCGGAAGGGATGCGCGTCATCGGAGACATCAAAAATGTACAATCCCGCCCCCGCCGCTCCGCCGGTTACGAACGCATATGCGTCTTCCACTGTTACTCCGCTCAATTCCGGCGCCCCAGGCACGGGAACATTCGCCGCCATGGTGACTACGGACCAGTCGCCTATCTCCACAGCGCGGTTGCGCCAGTCTGTCAGTTCAACCGAGAGCACCGTCGCCCCGGAACGATGGTACCCGTGCTTCCAGGTTGTACGGGCCATGGCGCGAATCTTCTCGTCTGCAATGGAGTTGATTGTGAGAGCGGTGGTATACCCGTACTGCCGAGTGAGAGAACCAGAGAGCATCCACTGTCCGTTCTCATCGAGCGTGTAGCCGTGTTGTCCCGGCACCAGTTCCGCAAAGTCGCGGTCCCGGATCGCTTTTGCGATTTCCAATGCCTGTTGCGTGTAGTGCATGCCCCGCATGCGATCCGCTCCTTCCTGAGAACTCTCCTGACCTGAGAGGAGCGCCCCAAACGCGGCAGTGGCGAATACGCCAAAGAGAACAATCCCGAGCATTGCCTCTACAAGGAGGGACCCGCGCCGTTCCGGAGCGCGACCGCCCCATGCCTGCAGAAATATGTGCAGCATGGAACTCATTGTAAACGGGTGCGCCGGAACTCAGGAATGACAAACCCCTTTGAACATCACGGATTGAGCAGTGTGAGCAGTAGAACGAGATCCTGAAAATCCGCCGCGCTGCTCTGCAAATCAGTAGTTCCCAGCTCGAAGAGGTAGAGCGCCTGGTTCGGCTGTAGGCTGACTGTCCCCGTTTCCAGGTTGATGTACGCTTCCACGAAATCCTGTATGGATGCCTGGTTTTCCATCCCTGGGACATCCGGAACCGGATCGCCGTTTTTCAGAACGACGACGTACTGGTTGTTGGCTGTGCCGGTGCTCTGTTGCATGAGCACTTTCCAGTGTGTGTCCGAACTTCCATCGTACCACCATTGTTTTTTTGTCCATGAGCGGGCACGCACGTCCATGAGTGTCCCCTGGCTGTATGTGGATGTGCAGCTGTACGAGTGCTGTTGACCATCATTCACGTTCGCACTCACCGGATGGTCCCAATCTCCGAACGGATCGATCCACCCGCCGCCGATCCCGACCTGCAACGTCACAGGAAGAGGCAACCCGCCTGATGTAATTGCTGCGCCAAGCACCTGCAGATTGCAGGAGAAATCATCCGAAGATTCTACGGTATCATCCTGAATCACTACGTCCGGATCTCCGCCTTCCTCTTCTCCGCCTTCCTCTTCTCCGCCTTCCTCTTCTCCGCCATCGGTCTGTCCACAGATGCCGAGCATCGCGCCCTGACCTTCGTAGTACTCCCAGAGCGAATCCGGCGCTTTGATCGTCTGCGGGGATTCGCCGAATGGATCGATGCATATATCCAGCCAATCATCGGGGATGCCCACTTCCCCCGTCTCCCCGATATTCACTGTGATGGTGCGTTGCTCTCCGTTGAGAGCAGTGAGCGTGATCGTTCCCATGGCGCTGGGCTGCCCTGTGATCTTCGCGAATGTCACCTCTGTAAGACCGGAAACGGCAACTGTTGCCGGAATGGAGTAGTACTCATCATACTCAGCATCGCGCATTGCGAATGATCCTCCCATGAAGAGAATTCCCCTGCCCGGCAACCCGTCGGTGGAAAACCCCCACGCAGAATCATTCATGGCGACTTGCGCGAGGAATCTGGCTCGTTGCAATCCCTGTGCGATATTCTGCCGTGAAACTTCCAGGTCGCTGCGTATGAGGTACTGCCTGTACATTGGGAAAGAGAGGCTTGCCGTCGTCGCGAGAATTCCCAGCACCAAAAGAAGCTCAATGGCAGTGAATCCGCGCCGATGCGCCATTGGCAGTCTCATATTGCGCGTGGGAAAACTCCCTGGGATTGTACCAGCTGCGCCGTACTGCGCATACAAGAGTGTTACGCCCCGCCGACATTCCCGACGACGCTGTAGATCGGACCGAGGACTCCTATCGCGATCGTGGCAACGAGACCGCCGATGAAGAGGAGGAGAAGCGGCTCGATGATCACGGGCAATTTCTCTGCGATTTCAGAGGCTTCCTTGTCGTGGATGTCTGCAATCTTCAGCATGATTTTGGTGAGCGAGCCCGATTGTTCGCCGGTAATGACCAGCTGCTGCATTGAGGCGGGGAAACACTTGTCCGTGGCTTTGATGCTCTCGAAACTCGTCGCGAAGGAATCCCCCAGCTTCACGTGTTCCAGCAGTTCCGCGTAGAAACTGCGATACCGCGCCAACGATGTTGCATTCACCAACGACTCGAGGGCCTCTGTGATGGGAACGCCCGCCTGGAGCAACCCGCCGACTACTACTCCGAAACGTGAGAGCGTCGCTTCTTTGACGAGCTTGCCGATACCGGGAATATGGTAGATGACCCACTGCACCAGAATCCTGAATGGCGTGTACTTCGTCAGAAGAACGAGTGCCAGTATGCCGGTAACGAAGGACGTTATGATCATTCCTCCACTCGTTACGAAAATTTGTGTCCCCTTGATAATCATGCGAGTAATGAGCGGCAGCGGCACTCCGAGGGAGGTCAGGACTCCTACGAGATTCGGCAGGACGAAGAATCCCAGACCGAACACAATGCCGGTCATCATCACCAGGACGATTGCCGGATAGATCATCGCCGTCTTCACCTTGCTGCGCAGGGCATGGTCGCGCTCTTCCTGTTCAGAAAGATACTGCAGGTTCTCCACCAGGCTCCCCGCTTCTTCCCCTACGCGGATCATCGCAATCTGCTGTTGCTTAAAGAAGTACTGTCCCTCCATGGCGCGCCAGAGTGGGCTTCCCATTTCTACCGCTACAACAATGCGGCCGATGAGCTTGCGCATGGGACGCTTGCGCATCTCACGCCCAAGAACCCGCAATGCCTCCAGGAGAGAGAGACCTGCCCCCATCATCGTTCCGAGGTTATCGATGAGAGCGGTTCTCTCGCGATCCAGCCCCATATACGCCAGAGCACTGACGAATCGCTGGAATGCATTCTGTTTTTTTGGCTTCGGCATCTTCCATTCGATCTCCTTTTGCGTGTGTGTTTCCGGCTTCTTCTCCTTCTCTTTGGTTTTGCGTTCCTCCAGAATTTTACTCCTGCGCTCTGCCTCCTCCCGCCATTTCTTCTCCTCCCGCTTCTCCTGCGCCGCCTTCTCTTTCAGCCGTTTCGCCTCCTGCGCCGCCTTCTCTTTCTGCTCTTTTTTGGAAAGGGGTCTGGCCGCCGTTATTTCCCCCTGCTCTTCCTTCTTAAACCATGAGAGGAATGTACGCTTCTCCCCGGCTGCGTTTTTTTTCTTTGGTTCCGCTGCCGATTCGAGGAAGCCCTCCTCTGCAACTTGCTCGCGCAGGCGTTCTTCGTCCGCTGATTCCTTCTTGGCATCCGGCTCCGGATCAGTCGTAAATTCCAGCTCCAGACCGCCCGTTGCTTGCTCCTGTTTCTCTTTGGTAACAAGCTTGGACGATGCGGGCTGCGGCAGCGGCTGTATCTGCTCTTCTTCCTTCGGCTCCAGGAGCCGGTCAAGGTGCTCGCGTTCCTCGAAAACACCGTGTTTGTCCGGGTCATTCTGCGATGGTTCCTCTGCGGCAATGAGCCGCTGTTTATGCCGCTCTACAACACTTTCTCCCTGCAGGGAGGGGAGTGAAATCTGCTCTTTGGAATGCCTGCCCGTCTTTCGCGCTGCCGCCACATGGACTGCCAGGCGTTGTCCGTGCTTCTTCGGTTTGATCCTGTGCTGGATCGCAGGTTTCCTGCGCGCTTTGTGCTGCGCATGTTGCGGCTTTTCCTCCCCCAGATGGAGGAAGGAAAGCACAAGTGTCAGCAGGCTCTTGTGCGCTTGCCGGGATTGACTGCTATTTCTTTTTCCTGTTTTTGGCATGTTCTTTGGGAAGGCGATCTGCTTTTACGTTCTCCAGAGGCGGCGACGCCACGCGCATGAGCTCGTCTAAGGTCGTGAATCCCTGGCGGACTTTTTCGAGACCATCCTGAAACATCAGCTTCATTCCCTGGCGACGGGCGAGCAGCTCGATATCTCTGCTGGATGCCCGCTTAATGATGAGTTCCTGCACCTCCGGCGTGACCATGAGCAGCTCATGGATCGCAATGCGCCCGGCATAGCCCGTGCCGCTGCACGAAGGGCATCCTTTGCCCTTAAAGAGACGCAGCTTCTCCTTCGCGGAGAAGAATTGTTTCGCCTGCGGATGGAGTTTCGCCGCCTCCTCTCCTGTGACGGAGTAGCTGTAGCGGCATTTGGCGCACACGCGCCGCACGAGCCGCTGACCGATAATTACTTCCAGTGTGGAAGCCAGGAGGAACGGCTCAACGCCCATCTCCAGCAAGCGCGGCACTGCGGTTGCAGCGGTATTCGCATGGAGCGTGGAGAAGAGAAGGTGCCCTGTGAGAGCTGCATTCACGGAAATGTCCGCTGTCTCTGCATCGCGGATTTCTCCGACAAGGAGAATGTCCGGGTCCTGGCGCATGAGCGCGCGGAGCCCGTTTGCGAATGACAGATTCGTCTCGTCATTCTTCTGGATGTGGTTGATCCCCGGGATCTTGTACTCGACCGGGTCTTCGACCGTCGAGATGTTCACATCCACCTTGTTGCGCAGCTTGAGCAGCGCGTAGAGCGTCGTGGATTTTCCCGAACCGGTCGGCCCCGTGGTAAGAATCATGCCAAACGGCCGATACGCGGATTTCTCCAACCTCTCCCTGTTCTCTTCATTGAATCCGAGCGACGTGAGCGTGAGTTTCCTCACGTATTCGGAGAGCAGGCGGAGCACGACTTTCTCGCCATCCACCACCGGCACAACCGATACGCGCATGTCTACTTTCATCCCCGTCGGCGCCTTGTAGCGTATCGCGCCGTCCTGCGCCGCGAAGTGCTCATCGATGTGCATGTTCGCGGCGATCTTGATGCGGTTGAGCACGCCTTCGTAATATTCCTTCGGAATGCGGCCGGCCTCGTGGAGTACGCCGTCCACGCGGAACCGCACGATGACCATTCCCTCCTGCGGTTCGAAGTGAATGTCCGATGCGTTCATCTGGATCGCATCGTTAAAGATCTCCTGCAGAATTTCCGGCGCGACCTTCTTCTGTTTCTCAATGATCTGCTGGAAGCGCGTCTCCAGAGGCTTCTCGTAGTAACTGCACAAATTGCCGATCACTGTCTGACTGGCATACATCCAGGCGATTTTTCCCCCGTATCGCACGCGATCTTTGGAGGCCTTGGATTTCTTTGCCTCCTGCTCTTTTTTCTTCTCTGAGGGAAAGATCGCTTCCTCCTGGTCCAGATTGATGCGCACCGCTTCTTCCAAAGTGGGATTGCCAGGATCGGATGTCGCAACCGTCACCTGCGTTGCGCCGGACCGCGCAACGACAACGCAGTTGTATGCGCGGGCGATCTGCTCCGGCAGTGAGGAGACGGTCTGCGCTCCTACTTCGGTCTTCTGCGGGTCGAAATACGCGTACCCGTAATGTTCGGCAATCGCATTCTCATAGATGTCTTCCGTAAGCAGTTCCAGTTCAATGAGCGCCTGCTTGAGCGTGATGTTCCGCTGGCTCACTTCGTCTTCGGCGCGTTTCACATCCTCCTCTGAGAGATAGTTGAGCTTCAGAAGTATGTCTTTGAGCTGTGCGTCTGCGACCGGCATAGCGAAGTGGGAAAAGAGGCTACTTGAGGAATTTCCTGATCGTCTCAACGATGACTGCGAGCGGCGTATTCGATTTTACGAAGTACTCCCTCACTCCCAATTCCTTCGCGCGCTCCTGATCTTCCGCCTGCCCCAAATTGGAGAGCACGATCACAGGCGTCGTGACTTTTTTGCTCTTGAGTTCACGCAACACTCCGAATCCATCAATCCCCGGGATGATGAGATCGAGGAGAATGAGGTTGTAGGGCTGCGCCTGCGCCTCTTTTATCCCTTCGGCCCCCGTGGAAGCAATGACTGTCTCGTACCCGCTGCTCATTAATTTAAGCTCAAGCGCATGCGCGAGCGGCCGCTCATCCTCGATGATGAGGACGCGTTTCGCTTTGGAGGAAGTGGTTTTTGTGTCTGCCATGATTTCTGTTTGGAAGAATCTGATTATTATAGCAAAAATCTTCTCTGATGGCAACTCTCTGGCCCGTATCTGATGCAGTAGAATTTTCGTGCAGTTCTGCCCTGACAGAAGAGCCGAACGTGCTACACTCTCCTCGCTAGGGCTCCTTGGCTTCTATGGAACGTTGCGCTCTCCTCTCTGTCTCAGATAAAACTGGCATTGCAGACTTTGCAAGAAAACTCGTACAACTCAATTTTAGAATAATTTCGACAGGCGGTACCCAGAAAGCCCTGGAGGAAGCCGGAATCCCGGTAACGCCGGCGGAAGCCGTCACGCAGTATCCTGAGTGTTTTTCCGGGCGCGTGAAGACGATGCACCCCGCCATTACGGGCGGAATTCTCTTCCGGAGAGGGGACAGTGAGCACGAAGCCGAGGCGAAGAAACTGGGAATTGAGCCGATTGATTTGGTCGTAGTGAACCTCTATCCGTTTGAGAAAACGGCCGCCGATCCCGGCAAGTCGCGCGACGAATTAATCGAGCAGATTGATATTGGCGGTCCCACGCTCCTGCGCAGCGCCGCCAAGAACCACGCGCATGTCACCGTGATCTGCGACAACGCCGACTACGACCGTGTGTTGCGTGAGTTGGAAAAAAACGGCGACACATCGCCGGAGCTTCGCGCAGAGTTGGCGACGAAAGTCTTCCTGCGTACTGCTGCGTATGACCTGGCCATCACACAGACCCTGAGCGGCGGGGAGAATACCGGCGTTCTACTCACGGATAAAACGGCTCTGCGCTACGGCGAAAACCCGCACCAGTGGGGCGCCTTTTACAGCCTGTACGGCTGCCAGCCGGGCTGGACGGTGCTGCAGGAGGAAAAGAAGATGAGTTACTTAAACATCCTGGATGCGGATGGCGCCTGGAACCTGACGTGCGAGTTTGATGAGCCGACCGCTGCGTGCATCAAGCATGCGAACCCCAGCGGGGTCGCATCGCATGCGGATATCGCCGAGGCGTTCCAGCGCAGTTACGACGCAGACAGGCTCTCTGCGTTCGGCGTAATTATCTCGCTCAACCGTGAATGCCCGGCAGCAGTGATCCAGAAGATCATCGATCAGAAAATTTTCGTGGAGATCATCATTGCGCCGAGTTACGCGCCGGAAGCGGTGGAACTGCTGAGGAAGAAGCCGAAAATTCGCGTGATCGAGGACCACTGCCCGCCGCGCGAGGAGGAGCAGGTGCGTTTCCGCTCCATGCTTGGCGGCATGCTGGTACAGAATCTGGATGCGCGCATTGTGCGGAAGGAAGACCTGACCGTCGCAACGGAAACTAAGCCGACGAAGGAGCAGATAGAAGATATGCTCTTCGCGTGGAAGGTGGTCAAGCACGCCAAGAGCAATGCTATCATTTTCGCGAAGGATAGAGTGAGCGTGGGTATCGGCTGCGGACAGACGAGCAGGGTTGATTCGACGATTATCGCTGCGCGAAGGGCTGGCGAGCGCGCGAAGGGCGCGGTGATGGCGAGCGACGCATTCTTTCCGTTCCCGGACAGCGTGGAAGAAGCCGCCAAACACGGCATTGCCGCAATCATCCAACCGGGCGGATCGATTCGGGATGTGGAGGTGATCGCGAAAGCGAATGAACTGAAAATCCCGATGGTACTAACAGGCATACGTGGATTCCGGCACTGATATTATTTGTGCTTCTCCGGTATGAAGTAGAGGAACCACACGAACCATACGGTCCAGACAGCTTGCACCCAATCCTGGTTTGCAATGCCAATCAGGCCGTAGATTCCCATGAATCCGAGGAATCCGAGGGAGCGTTCGGGCTGTTTCATGCTGCAATAGTAGCAGCAAAGATGCCTGCTGCCAGCGGAAATCATCCCCTAAAGGAGCATACCTGCACGCATTGCATGGTGCAGGGAGCAGTCGGGTCGTCGCTATGGCGGCATGCTGAGGCACATTCGTCGAATGTTCCTTCCAGCTCGGCGCATACATCTATGCGGATGCTCTCGCACTCCGCATGTGCCGCCAACCATGTGCCTCCTTCGTCTGTGCAGGCGGCTGCAATGGGGTCCAGATCCACTTCTGGAGATTGATTGGCGCGCCATACGCCATAGGCCACAACGATAATGATAAGGGCTATGAGTATTGCGAGTGATTTCCTCATGAGATGCGGGGGGGAACGTCATAAAGAGTGTACGCGTTCTGCCAACGCTGCGGAAGTAGTCCGAGAAATTCCTCCTTCAGTACTTCCCACAGTGTGCCCTGGTCTGCAAAGCAAATACTGATTGTTTGTACTTCTTTTGCTGCCATGTTTTAATGCGCTAAGCTTCCTCCTCCCTCCTCCATGAGACATCGTTGCGAATGTGGGCCCCGGCGCAGTGTCATCCGTGATGGCGTTGACCTTGAAGGTTTGCGCAGCAACGGGCAAACAGCAGACCCGAATTCCACGGCGGAAATGTTATTGAGAAGTATCTTCAGAGAAAGTACCCAAACAGGAACAGACATCCAGGAGGTGCTTGCTATGGAAAAAGAAGGAGATCTGGAACAAGCGCCTGAACTGTCATAGGTTCCTCCTCCCTTCGAGCGCCTCTCTGAGCGTACCCTGATCCGCGAATTCGATGTCTGCGCCCATCGGCAGCCCGTGTGCGAGACGCGTGATTTTCGCAACTGAACCAGAAAGTTGCCGCTGGATGAAGCTTGCAGTTGCTTCGCCTTCTACATCGGGATTGGTCGCGACAATGACTTCTTTTACCTCTCCGGATTCGCACCGTGCGATGAGCTCACTCAACTTAAGCTGCTCGGGACCCATGCCATCGATAGGGGAGAGCACCCCATGGAGCACATGATATGTTCCTTTGTAGGAAGTTCGCTCGAAGGCGACGACATCCAGAGGATCTTCCACTACGAGGATCGTCGTATGGTCGCGCGATGTATCGCTGCAAATCTGGCAGGTTTCCTGCAGGGTGACCATCTGGCATTCCCTACAGTACTTCAGTTCGATTTTCAGGTCTCCCAGTGCTTTTCCCAACGCTTCCGGCGATGCTTTGGAGCTTCTGAGCAGGTGGAAGGTCAGGCGTTCTGCTGATTTGGGGCCAATGCCCGGTAGTTTGCTGAATTCTTCGATGGCCTTGGTGATTTGCGGGGGGAGTAGGGACATGGGAGATAGATTCTAAATCGAAAGTCTTCCGTTCTAAACTGTTTCGCGCTCTGCGCTTTTTCGTCTCAGTAATCCCTGCCTTGTTTGAGCCTCTTCTTCACATCACGTTCCTTGATTGCCTGCCTCTTATCCAGGCGTTTTTGTCCGCGCGCGAGCCCCAGGAGTACTTTGATGTGCCGCCCCGCACGCACTTCGAGCGGGATAAGGCTGACACCTTTCTCGTTGAGTGCAACGGCGAGCTTCTCAATCTGTGGCTTTTTAAGAAGAAGCGTTCTCTCGCGCCCCGGTTCATAGTCCGGGAGATCTCCCGCAAACGTGTAGAGTGCAATTGTCGCATTCTTCAGCACCGGTACGCCGGAATGCAGCGTGACGTACGAGCCGGCGAGGTTGATGTGCCCCTCACGGCAAGACTTGGCTTCTTGTCCGGTCAGCATGATTCCAGCCTCAATGGTATCGAGGACCTCGTAGTCATAGCGTGCGCGCCTGTTCTTGGCCGCGATCTTCATATACGCCACAGTATGCGACATTTGCCCTCCTGTAGCCAGAAAAGGACAGCGGTTCCACTGGCTATTGACAAATTTTAAAAAATGTATACTATGTCCCAGTCAACACCGCACTCCTCCCCACTATGGGGGCGGCGCCCGCTACTGCGGTTTGAAAAGTGCACTGTTGGCTTATTACGGGCCTTTGGTCCCTTTCGGCCGAAAGGCCCTTTCTATATGTGCAGGTAGAATCGGAGGATTGCATCTCCGAAAAAGATGGTGATGGCGCACGCCGTGACTAAGAACGGCGCGAACGCCAGGTGATCCCGGCGCTTCTTCTTCCCTGTCATAAGGAGCGGCATCGCGACGCTCGCTCCCAGCATGTATGCGAGGAAGAGACAGAGCACCACATGCTGCCACCCTTGTAAGAGTAAACTGATGCCGGCAATGAGAATCACGTCGCCTGACCCGACCCATCTGCCCCTGCTCACGATCCATTGCAGACCGACGAATCCTATTCCCACTGCCAGCCCCAGGAATTCAACGTCGCCAGCTACGAATCTGAACAGGATTGCCAGGAGGAGGAGCGGGATGCTGAGAGCATCGGAAATGCGTTCCGTCTTTGCATCAAGAATCGCGATGAGCAGGAGGAGCCATAGGCAGAGCCCCAGCAGCAGCGCAGAGAACAATGTGCGCGGCTCAACGAAGCGCGCTGCGAGGAAGAGGAGACCGCCCGCCAGTTCAACTATCGGATACTGCCAGGAAATTTTTGTTTTGCACTGCGCACATTTCCCGCGGAGCATGCAGAAACTCACGAGAGGAATAAGTTCCTTTGGCGCCAGTATTTTTCTGCACTGAGGGCACTGCGAACGTCCCCGTACGCTTTCTCCTTTTGGCAGGCGCACGATGACCACATTCCCAAAACTTCCTACTGCCACTCCTATGAGCAGGAGAAGCACGGCCTGCAGCCACTGTGAGATCCCAAACATGCGTGCAGTACTCTACCGTACTTATGCGCGCACTGCATCAGCTGCGAGTTTCTTTTTTGCGAGGTATGCCGCAGCACCGACGAACGCAATGAGCGCGGCGAGCCATGCGCCGATACCTGAATCGGGCAACTCGTTTGTCTCTCCGTAGAACGCCGGATCCCCTGTAAATTCCAGCTCGTTCTCGTCCCATCCTGCCGTATCCATCTCATCCCATGCTTCTGTGATTTCCTGTTCCTGAGGCAATTCGATCGGCACGATTTCTATGGGCATCTCCTGTGCGGGAATCGCTGCTCCGTCAGATGATAGGTCTGCGGCAATCCGCTGAGCGCGACTTACAATGCGCTCAATCTGGTCCGGATCGAGTGTTTTGTCCGCAACGTCGACCTCTCCTTTCGCGGTCGCATCTATACGATCCTGCGGCAGGACAAGTATGCCGGCGAGCTTCGAGAGCTGCGGGGCGGTGGCATGGTACCCCGCGTAGATCATGAGGGCCAACGAGCCTCCAACGACGGCTCCAAGAACCTGTTTCCATAATGAGGACTTCTTATTGAACATAGGGATGTTGGTATGTGCCCCTACTGTACCATTTATTGAAGAAATTTTCAAGGTCCCTCACGATAACAGGCTGCTCTTGTACTTCGTGGGCTCGTGAGCAGGAAGCCGTTCCATGGCACACGGTACATCTGCTTCGGTCAGCCCTGGCGGAAGTGTTTGATCGTATCCCAAGACGATGAGATCAGGTTGCACAGAGCGGAGCGGAGCAAGGTAATCATGCGAATCGCCGAGGAGTACGTGCATGTCAGGGAACGCGTGCTCCACTGCCTGCTTCCTCTCTTCTTCATTCTGTACAGGACGTTTCCCCTTCACGCGCTCAACTGTCCTGTCGCGCGCGACAACGACCCACACGTCCCCCTTCGCCTTTGCTGCGCGCAGGAAGAAATCGTGCCCCGGATGGAACCGATCAAAGGTACCGAATGCGAGGACGCGCACCATACGCACTACTGCGCGTTAAGATCAACTTTGTAGATTCTCTTCTCGTCTGAGACGTACAGCCTTGTTTCATCCGCATCCACAAAGATGTCTTGCAGCTCCCCGATTTCATCGCTCTCCAGCACATACTGCTTGAGATACGACGCATCGCCTGCATTGCCTCCATGCGTCGTGATGATTACGCGCGATCGCACCGGATCGAGGAAATAGATGTTCCCATCGGGTACTTTGTAAATTTTTGTCGCATGCGTGAGCAGCTCCTCCGGACTGTTGCGTACCGCAAACGGCTGCACTTCTCCACGAAGGAGCTTCGTTACTTCTCCACCCTCTTGGAGAATGTACACATTCCCGTCGATCGCCATATCGATCGCCTTCTCGATATTCCCGTTCACGTTGTAACCATCGGGGGCTCCGTAGCGGTTGCTCAGCCGCTCATATTTATAGATTTGGTTGTTCTCGGGCGAGAGCACGTAGATATACCGCAGGTACGCCTCTATGTCTTTGCCGGCGATCCAGCCCGCAGGATCTTCCGTCTTCATGGAAGTCGGCTGCCCCGAAATAATCTCTGTCACTCCATTCCCTGTCGTGAGGAAAACGCTTGTCTGGTAACGGGGGAATGCGACGCCATCCACGAGCAGCTCCTCGTTCGCTATGCGGCTCGGATCATCGATACTGTTATGAAGGACTCTGTAGAGATCCTGCCTGTCATAGACAAGGAACTCTTCGTCTTCCAGCCCGATCATGCCGATAGCCATGACATCGGGTTTCTTGGCGGCAAGATTCGCAACCACTCGCGGAGATAACCGGATCACATTGTTGATCTCTTCCCGTTTCGCCTGGATACGCGCGAGAATTTCGCCCGCCTCCTGTCGGAAGTAGCCGCTCTGATTCCCTATGACTTGTTTTGCGCGCTCTTCTGCGCGTTTCAGAATGGCATTCGCCGCATCGATCTCACCGGTAAGGCGGCGATTCTCCGCAGTGCGCACGTCTTCATTTATTTCATCGACGAGCGCCTGGAGTTCCGCCTTCGTTTGGCTGCGCTGGCTGAAGCTCGTAAGGTTGAAGATCGCCCAGATGATCAGAATAACGGCCAGTACTCCCGCGATCAGCAGGAAGTGTGTGCGGCGTTTGCGTGTCGGATCTTTCATGTCCTTCCTGAAGGAGAGAATTTTTCCTTTTGCCTTGTGTACGCCGTCTTTCATTGCATCGCTCCTGAGCACGTCCGCAGCGGCACTCACGCCTGTGCGCACAAGCCCGGAGATTGAGGCAAGGATGGAAGAGTTGTTGCGCTGACGCTTCCGATCGTCTGTGCGGGGGCGCGAGCGCACCGATGCTTTGATGGATGCAATGTCTTGCTGATCTTTTTCAGCTCCGACGCTTATGACTGCGAATGCTGCCTGCTCCGCCTCCGCCTCCAGGGCTCCGCGCAACTCGTCTAACAATGCATGATGGCGTGACGCAAGCTGCGCCAACTGAGCAGGAGTGAGCGCCCGCAGCAGACGCTGGGTACTGATGATGACGACATCGCGCGCTTCCAGGCGGCCGCTCGCAATATGAACGAATGCAGGAGAAGATTTCCCTTTCGTGTACTCTGTAATCTGGCTCGCTGCACCTGCCCGTACCACATACGCCTCCGCTCTCCCGGCGTGGGAAATATGGAACATCCCGTCTGGCGTGCCAACGGCGATCACGGCGTGCACATCCTGAATCGTCTTGGAGAGCAGCATACCTTTGATGAGCCCGTTGATCTCTTTGAGAGTGCTATCCAATCTGTCCGTTGTTTCTCCTTCTGCTTCCACGAGTGCTTGCCCAACTACTTCCAGACACTCTTTTTGGAATCCCCGCCCCGCAGAGGAAGATTCTGCGTGGATCTGCAGCAGAACTACGACATTCTCCCCCTGCGCAGTCGTCAGGGTTTTGGACATCAAGGTGATGCCATCCTGCGCCCGTGTTTGACCCGTTTGGACAGCCGCGTCCATACAGAATGGTAGGCTACCCTTTCTGTATCCTGTTGGCAATTTCTGATTGCCGCCCTTCGCCACGATCAGCAATGGCCGCTCTGTCTTCCATTCTTTTATCGCTTTCGTCCGACGCTGGCTACCAACTCGCATCTGCGAACGTGCGTATCGGGGAATGACACGTTTCGTGTCGAGGTTTTAACGAACGCAGACTTGTTCTAATACGATACGTTGCCCAAGAAGCTTGTGCAGTATTTTCGCCAGCCCTATAAGCCACACGATGCCGCGACTTCCTCTGGAATGATTGGTAATCCAATTCGTGCGCGTCGGAGAATACCTCGCGCCTCCTATCCGCACCCCGCGCAGGCAACGCATAATGTATCCGTTATATGCCTGGAATACGGAACCACAGTTCGGGCCCGAGTAATCGCAGTACCTGACTGCCTCTTCTATTCGTTCCGCAATAGGATCCCCCGGCAACGACGCCGCGGGGAAACGGAACACAGCATGTAAAATAAGTTGCGGCTGTACGCCTGTGAACATGGTCTTCCTGTATTCTATCTTCATGTCTTCGCGGCACTTGGTTATCACGCTCCCATTGGAAAGCATGGTAACCGATTCAACGAAGTCGTAGATAGAAAGATGCTGTTCGCGTCCTCGTCCTGCATTCATGGCTAGCGCGCCGCCGATGGTCGCCGGCACGGATGCGAGGTAATAGAAACTCGCAAGTGAATGGCTGCGGCAGTACTCCAGTACTTCATGCACTTGCATGGCAGAAGAAATCTCGTATCGATCATTGCCCAAATCCTTCAGTGAGCACGGAAGCGAATTCTTGAGAACGAGCGATTGGATATTGCGCCGTACGTAACACGTGTTCGTTCCATTGCCAAGAATGTACACTTGCTTCTTCTGTTTCTGCGCCCAAGCCAGTAATTCCGCAAACTCTTCCGGCGTACGAAAAACGCTGAAATGATGGAATACATGTTCTGTTCCGTATGCCGAAAGCCTGTGGGTTGTGGTGCTGTGCGGCGTGATGCTTATGCCCATATGCGTGCCAGAAAATCCTTCGATCGCTGCAGAGACAGGGCAAATTCAGCTTTGTATGCCACTTTTTGAGCAGCAATCTGCAAATATTCCCGCGCATCTGTATCGGGAGTGACCACGCGATGTCCGTCTGTGAAATTTACAGCAAAGTCGTTGATCTTCTGTTTGTTCTCCGATGTCATGGCAATCCAGGGCTTTTGCAACGCCACTGCAAACATAACTCCATGGAATGCATTCGTCACAATCATCTCCGCATTCTTGTACATCCCCACCCATTGCTCAGGCGTGAGCGGCTTGCCTCCGTGCCAAGCGGGTGCAGGGTCAAGCGACAGAACGGGGAGCTGATATTCTTGCGCGAGCCTCTGGGCCATGTTGGTCACAGCAACAAGATTACTGCATCGCTGCACGTATGCCAGGATATAACGGGCAGGAACGTCTGCAACATCCTGCGCCCACGTACCCCAGTCCAGGAGCAGTGTGGGGTCGAGCACTTGTTCTGCTCCTGAAATACCTATTGCATCCAGCAGAACTGCACTTGCCGAATCGCGCACGGAAATGGCATTCAATTGCATGAGCGCATGACGCATGATCTCCTGCTCTCGCGATGTGAGAGATGTCGTGTGACCAAACGTAGCCGCATAGCTCGCCGTCATTTGCTCCTGCGCAATACCATCAAGGAAGAAGTTCCTGTTGAATCCCCGTTGCCACTTGCGAATGTTCCATATTTCATCGCTGCCACAAATGAGGGCATCGTACCTGCTGGCGATACTTTGGATTTGTTTCTTCGTGCGGCATACCCGGCTTAATGGCGTTGTTCTGCGAAGGAATGTCTGTAAAGAACGCAGCTGCCCCATGCTTTCCTTTCTTTTTCTCGGTCTCTTGAGATATTGCAACGCATATCCAATGATTGCTGGTTGGTTCGGGCGATAATCTATAATTTCTGCATGGTGACCTGCGGTATGAATATACCGGCACAAGGCATATGCCTGGAGAACTGAACCGTAGTTATTGGAAGCATGGAACGTCAGAATTCCGATACGCATTGAATGTATCATAATGCCTCAGTTACGAGGCTGCTACCGCGATTTATGCGGCGCCTAAGAATGTTCCTCAGCCAATGGTCATACGTACGCTGTATGGCGTAGGATGCTCCTAAAAACATAGGGTATATGCGCGATGCACGCGCCCGATAGAACGCCAGAGGCGCTTGTGCCAATGCTTTGGGGAGCACAAGGTAGCCAGATACGAATGTAAACATGCCTAACGCCACCGGGGCCATGCGATATGTGAATGGATTGTTGTGCGCCGAGAATACGTCGGCATATTCCCATAGGTGCCAATAACCTACGACGTACAAAATGGCAGTGCTGCGTATGATGGTCGCCGTAAAACTATAAGACTTCGACATTGTTACGCTTGGAATATTACTCATGTCCATTGCTGCGACAAATACGATGCCGTTTACTATGTCTCCGGTTATGCATCTGTCTCCGACAGGAGAGCTTTCGGCCTTAATCTCATGTGAAAAACAAAAAAACTAAACAAAAATTTGTTTTTCTGAAGCCAAAAGGAGGCATATGTGACAAAGATGCCCTTGTAATGTGCTCCCCTATGGACTACTATGGGAGTGAGGAAGAATCCTCGCTTAATAATTCCAAAACATTTAATGAGATCGGTAGGAGATTGGTTGAAGAAGAATCAGGGAGATCCCCCTGCTCCTTCGCAATCACAAAACACTACTCCCAGTCAGCCGGTAGTCGGCACTCCTGGGAAACAGACTACACCCAGCCAGCCAGTTCCTGGCCCCTCTGGGAAACAAACTACACCCAGCCAGCCGTTCGCCGGCAACCCCGGAAGGGGGAATCGCCCGCATAGGCATCGCGGGAGGCACACGCATATGCAGCCACAGCAGCAAGCAAAACAACAGCCCGCTCCTGCAACTACCACTACGCGCGTCCCTATACGCCTGTACCCGCTCGGCGGCTTTGAACAAATCGGGCGCAACTGTCTGGTTGTAGAAGTCGACAATGATATTTTCCTCATTGATCTGGGGCTCCAATTCCCGGATGAGGAGATGCTGGGCATCGATTACCTTGTCCCTGATATTTCCTCATTGAAGGGAAAGGAGAACAGGATTAAAGCAATCCTCTTTACGCACGGGCACCTGGACCACATCGGAGCCGTGCAACACCTGCTCCCGACACTGCACTATCCACCTTGCTACGGCACGAAACTGACAATGGCATTCGTGCGCAAACGCCTGGATGAGGAAGGTCTCACTTCTAAAGCGCAATTGCACAATGCCACGTATGGCGAACGTATCCGTTTCGGCAAGATAGAAGTGGAATTCCTGAAGGTGACACATAGTATTCCGGATTCTGCCGCCATCGCAATCCATACTCCTTATGGAACGATCTTCCATACGGGAGACTTCAAATTTGACCTGACCCCCCAGAATGAACCCCCTGCGGACTTCCAGCGGCTTGCAGAACTGGGGAAAAAGGGGGTACTGGTTGCCCTCGTAGATTCGACCAATGCCACGAAGCCTGGTTCCTCTCTGAGTGAACGGGAAATCAGCGAGACGCTCTTTGGATTGGTGCGCGACGCGAAGGGGCGCATTATCATCTCTACCTTCAGCTCGCTGCTCAATCGGCTCCAGCAGGTGATTGACCACGCGAAGCACTTCGACCGCAAGGTCTTCATCTCCGGACGGAGCATGGAGACGAACATTGAGATCGCGCAACAACTGGGATACCTCAAGGCTCCGCGCGGGCTCATCCGCAAGGTCGGACCCGGCATGGAGAAACTGCCTGACCGTGAAGTGATGATCCTCACAACCGGCAGCCAGGGGGAAGAGATGGCGGGGCTCGCCCGCATCGGGCTCGGCACGCACAGGAACATCTCCGTGAAACCGGGGGATACAGTAGTTTTAAGCTCTAACCCGATCATCGGCAATGAGCGCGCAGTCGCAAAAGTCATCAATAATCTGCACACCCAGGGCGCGATTGTGAAGACGAGCCAGGAACTCGCGCTGCATACAACGGGACATGGTCACCGCGATGATATCTTGCTCATGCACCGGCTCGTCCGCCCCAAACACATCATCCCCGAACACGGCGAACCTCATATGCGCTCCGCGCACGCAGACATCGCCCGGAGCATGGGGTACGCCGACAGCCAGATCCACCTGATGAACAACGGTGAAATCATAGAATTCGACGCGCAGGGCAATGCACGCAAGAGTAAGCAGAAGCTCATGTTTGGCGACATCATCATCGATGGAAAGGGGAGCGCCGGAGAAGGCCAGCGGGTAATGGCTGACCGTAAAACTATGAGCACGAACGGCGCAATTGTGGTTGTCTTCCGCGCATACACGGACAGCAAACGGCTTGTGGGCGATCCGGATATCCTCGCCCGGGGACTCATCTATGGTTCCGAGCAACAGGAAATCACTGCCGCTGCAGTTCAGGTTGCAAAGAAGGCGTACGAAGAAGCTCTGGGCCGCGGAGAGAACGATCGTAAAGCACTCAAACGCGCAGTGAATGGAGCGCTCTACAGATACTTCGACCGTAAATTGGACAGGGAACCGATGGTTATTCCCATCATTGTGGAAGTATGAAGTTCAACGCGGCCATCTTCGACCTCGACGGCACGCTCGTCGATACCATTCCTCTGTGGATGCAGGCGTACAGACAGACGTTCGCGGATTTTGGCGCAGAGGTTTCTGAGGAAGATTTTATCGCCCGTATTTACGTGCATAGTCTGCCGCTCATGGAGGCTCTGCAATTAGAGCACCTCCCTGCGGATATCGAACCTGCATTCCGCAAGAAGCGCGACGAGCGGTATGTTTCACTCCTCCAGCTGAAAGCCCGATGGCTCCCAAAGGCGCAGGATGTGCTGACCGCGCTACGCGAACGACTGCCTACCGCCGTAGCAACAGGATCGCACCGGATATACACCGATGCTCTTGACCGCGGCCTGCGGCTGTACTCGTACGCCGACACGATCACCTGCGATGACGTAAAGAGGGACAAGCCCGCACCGGACATGCTGCTCCTCGCTGCGGAGCGCCTGGCTGTTGCACCGCAGCAGTGCCTCTATGTCGGTGATCAGCTGTTTGACGTGGAGGCGGCGAAAGCTGCGGGCATGGCTTGCTGGATAATCCCGAATACCAGCACGCCAGACCGCGCGATACAGGAGGCAGATGCTGTCCTGCAACATCTTTCTGATGTCTTGCATATGCTATAGAAGACCTCTAAATTGTGTAGTTTTTACCTTAATTTTAAATGTAGTAATCTTTGATTATTCAATGGTTTTAGTCTATTATAGGTAAACCATTTAATTAAATTATGCTATATTTTCTATGAAAACATATGTAAGCAAGATTAAGGGTTATAAATATCTCTATGCATACGACAGCATCTTTGTCGCAAAGGGTAAAAGCGTGCAGAAGAAAAAACTTCTGGGCAGAGTGGATGATTTGGCATCCGTATCTACCCGCAAAAAAGAATTTTTGGAACTCCTAAACCAGGAGGAAAGTATTGAGCGGACTAAATATTGGAGCGAAAAAATTACGAATAAAGATTTTTTGAGATATGTCCCAATAGGAAAAATTGAGGGGTTAAGAACTTCCTTGCTCCGTTCAAAACTTGAAATCGGAATGATTGGATCTGACCTAATGGAACAAAATTTTAGTGTCGATTTTATTTTTAATTCTAATAAGATTGAAGGGAGCAAGGTGCCGTTTAGACAGGTGGCAAAACAGGTTAAAAACCCCTCTGGAAAAGTTAGTGAGGAAGTAAGAAACACCTTAAAGGCTTTGCATTATGTTGATAGTGATTTCTTTAAATTTAGTAGTAAGAACATTGTGGAGCTTCATTCAATTTTAATGGGACACGAACCTGCCAAACGTGGCTTACGATCAGAAGAAGTGGTAGTCAATAACCTACCAGTTATCGACTGGCGTGTCATAGAAGAAGAATTGGGCGCACTTCTTGTGTGGTTTACTAAAGAAAAAAATCGAATGTATCCCCCTGAACTCGCATTTAACTTTTACTATCGGTTTGAGAGAATACATCCATTCGTTGATGGAAACGGGAGAACCGGCAGGCTTATTATGAATCGTATTTTAAAAGATAACCGCTATCATCCGATCATTCTTTGGAATAAGAAACGCATAGAACAAATGACTGTATTCGCCAAAAGAATGGAGGGGAAGCCGGAGCACTTTTACAAATTTATGTACGAGCAGCTTAAGAAAACTTATGAGATTTACTTGGATAAATTGGAGAAAGCAAATGAGGCAAACAAGCTTATTGAAAAGTTTTTTATCCCGTCTGAATACAACTATTCCTAGAACCTTTGGACTTTCCCTTTGACTCTCCACCCCTCGTACGGCGTCCAGCCGCATTTGGCGTGAAGTTCTGCGCCATGAAGCACCCACTCTGCGGTCGTGTCGATCTGTAGAACTTCCTCCTCTGTGGCGTTGAGATTGAAGATGCGATTTGGATTTGTGAAGCAGAGCCTCTTAATGCCATCCATACTCATCTGTGCATTCTCAATTTGAGATTTTTCATTTGGGTGCGGCCAGCCGCCCGCAGCAACAGTGAGGAGTAGTGGCAGCATTGTCTCTGTCCCGGGCACGCCGCTTGGCGCAGCGAGAGGATTGCCGTTCTCCTTCTCTTTGAGGAGATGAGGGGCATGGTCCGTTCCGATGCAATCCACCGTACCATCGGCAATGCCTTGCCAGAGCGCTTTTTGTTCCTGCGCCGTGCGCAGCGGCGGGTTCATTTTCCCGCGCGCGCCCAGTGTTGCGTAGTCGTCAATTGTGAGGAAGAGATGGTGCGGCGCAACTTCACATGTGACAGGCAACCCCTCCTTCTTCGCATCTCTCACGAGCTCTACGCCCCGTGCCGTAGAGAGGTGCGCGATATGGAATTGTGTCCCATACATGCGTGCGTATTGAATGGCTCGTTCGATTGCTCTCGCCTCCGATGCACAGGGGCGCATGAGGGAATAGAACGACACATCGGTCGCCTCCGGCGCCTGATCGAGAATGAGCTCTCTTGCCTCTGCATTTATTGCGGCATCTTCACAGTGCCCGACGAGCGGCGCACCGAGCTCGGCACAAACTTTGAACGCCTCTTCGATCACCGCCGTATTTGCGCCCTGGTCTCCTGTTGAGTGGTCGAAGAAAATTTTCATGCCCACAAGGCGTTTGCGTAGTTCCGGCATGGACCATGCCTTCCTGAATTCTTGGATGTGACCTGCTTCTGTTGCGCCGAAGAAGAAACGGATATCAACATTCCTGATGCGCTCTGCCCTCTGTATTTTCTCCTTCAAAGCTGCGACGGAAACCGTCGGCGGATTGGTATTGGGCATCTCGCACACGGTTCTCATCCCGCCGGCATGCGCAGCTGCGGCTCCCGACTCCATGTCTTCTTTCTGCTCAAAACCCGGCTCGCGAAAGTGGACGTGGCAGTCGATGAGTCCGGGGAGGGTGATGAGAGTGCGCGTCATGTGGAAAGCAAGAGTAAACGTAAACCGCCGATAACAATAATCCCCAGAAGCATTCCTTCAAAGAGTCGCGCGCTGACATGCGTAAGCAGGCGTTTCCCAAGCCAGACGCCCATGAAGAGAAATGGGAACGCGACCAATAGGAATACCCCCACTTCATACGACCATTGCCACTCTGTGAGGTACGCGGAGATTTTCCCGAGATTCATGAGGAATGCAACGATGGAGGATGTACCTATGAATGCGCCTTTCGTTAGTCCGAGTGAGAGAAAAATAGGTCCGCGAATGAGCACCGCATTCCCGATGATTCCACCGATAAATCCGTTGAGTGCTCCATATCCGACGAGATAACCCCTTGCCGCGGGCAAACGGAATGTCGGGCGGATCATACGAAGTATGACGAATCCCGTGCACGTTGCTGCGAGACCGATTTCTGGCACTCGGGTAGGAATTTGGAAGAGGATAAGCCCGCCAAGGAAGCTGCACGGCACCCCCAAAAGGATATACCACCAGACATACTGCCAACGTATCTCCAGATAGAAATGGAAGATTTTGCAAATCTGCATGCCTATCATCAGAATGGAACTGAAGACGATATTCGTACGAATATCGAAGAAGAAACTCCCGAGCACCAACACAAGAATCCCCATACCTCCGCCGGAGACAGTGGAAAGAATAGCCCCTGCCGTAATGACCGGAGCCAGCAGTAAGAGTGAAATGCTCATGCTTTTCCGAGAAGCATTGCCAGAAGGGCCATGCGCACTGCGATTCCGTTCCTTGCCTCGCGGAAGTACGCGGCAGTCGGCAGCGCATCCACATCTGTGGCGATTTCCCCGATGCGTGGCAGCGGGTGCATCACAGTGATCTTTTTCCCTTTGAGGTGTTTTGCATTGAGCACGTACTTGAGTTTGAGCCGCTCGAACTCGGCGGAATCTTTGAATCGCTCCTGTTGCACGCGTGTCATGTAGAGAATATCCGCATCAAGCCCTTCTTCCAGATGCTCCGTCTGCACGTAAGAGATATTTCTCTCGTCGAAGAAGCTTGTGACTTTCTCCGGCATGACGAGCTCCTTGGGCGACACAAGCGTGAACTTCACGTCTTTGTAGAGCCCGAGCAGGAAGCTGAGCGAATGTACGGTCCGACCGAATTTGAGGTCGCCGACCATGGTGATATGGATCCCATCCAACTTGTCGCATTCCTTCTGAATCGTGAAGATATCCAGCAGTGCCTGCGTGGGATGCTGCCCGGGGCCGTCGCCCGCATTGATGAATGGGACGGGGGAAACGCCCGCCGCCGTATCTGCGCTGCCCTGGTCGGGGTGGCGCATGCAGATGATGTCTGTGTACTGCCCGATCACCTGGATCGTGTCTTCGATTGTCTCCCCCTTGTAGAGGGAGCTGAACTGCATCCCGACGGCGGATACCGCACTCCCCCCAAGCCGATGCATCGCCGATTCGAAGCTGAGGCGCGTGCGCGTGCTCGGTTCGTAGAAGAGCGCGGCAAGAATCTTCCCCTTGAGCATCTCCGATCCGCCTTTCTCCACCACTTCCTCCATCTCTGCGGCCACCTGCAAAATGGCGTCCGTGTCATCTCGAGAGAGCTGCTTTGTGGACGTAAGATGTTTGATCGGGAGCGGCATCCTGTGAGAAGAGGATAGAGGAGGAGGACTCTGTTTGTCCATAAAGTGAGCCATGACATTGACGAGATTTCAAAAAAGCGTACAAAGATACTAAGCCCCTCTTCCCCCAGTCTGAGGAAATGCGCATGGTTTCATGCGCCTTGTCTGCTTCCTTCTTTTCACGCGGTGTGACCATCTGTGCCACGCCCAGGAAGCACCCTCAACAGGAAGAGGGGCTCTTTTTTCTCCGCCCTTTCCCGTACACTCTCTCCTGTGACCACGCGCCAAATCGCCGCCTCCACGTTCTGGCAAATCGCAAGCCAGGCCACCATGGCAGCTCTGAGCATCCTCACAGTCAAGTTTGTAGCCATAGGCTTAAGCCAGGAATTAGCGGGCGTGTACAACTCTGCGTACGGATTTCTTCAGCTTTTTGGCATCCTCGCGGATTTCGGCTTGTACGCGGTTGCGGTGCGGGAGGTAAGCAAGGCGAAAGCAGAGGCTCGTGAGGAGATTTTGGGGACGATCATCGTTCTGCGGTTTGGGACGCTCTTGCTCTCGCTTGGAGCCGCCCTTCTCTTTGTGTGGGTACTGCCCACATGGTATGGCACGCCTCTTCCGCTCGCTGTGACTATCGCATCCTTCGTCCCGTTCTTCACATTGCTTGCAGGCATACTGCGCACAGTGTTCCAGGTATCGTACAAGATGCACTTTGTTTTTATCGCAGAAGTGGTTCAGCGAATTTTTACCGTGAGCGCGATTGGCGCGTTCCTGTTTCTTGGAATACGCGGCAGCACTGACGTGCGCTTGTGCTACGTCTTTCTCTTGGTTGGAGGCATTGGAGCGCTCCTCCTGTTCCTCCTCTCGCTCATTTTCAGCGCGGGATTCATACGGATTCGCCTTCATTTTGATGTGCGGCTGACCAGGCGGATCCTGTCGCTTGCCGCACCGTTTGGTGTTGCCTTTCTATGTACAGCGCTCTACCGGCAGCTCGATGTGACGCTCATTGCACTGCTGCGAGAGGACTATCAGGTGCAGAATGCGTACTACGGATTCGTCCTGCGCATGGTGGAAACCGGCTATATCATCCCCACGTTCCTCCTGAATTCCACATTGCCGATACTTGCGGAGCGGCATGAGAACGGCGAGGAGACAGCCGGTCTGCTGGGGAAGACATTCTTTGCCATTCTCCTTCTGGGGACAATCTCTCTCCTCTTCTCGGCGCTGTGGTCACGGCCGCTCATCCTGCTCCTCACGACGCCGGCCTATCTCTCGACGCCTCTGCAGGTTGGTTCAGATACCGCGCTGCGGCTCATGAGCCTCCCTATTCTCCTGAACGGTTTGATCACGTACGCCTTCTATGTGCTTCTCACGAAGCATGTTTGGCGACTGTTGGTTACGATGCTCCTTCTGGGCGCCATCCTCTCTATCGGTCTCAACAGCGTTCTCATTCCCCTGTATGGATTTATCGGGGCCGCCACAACTTCCATTCTCGTACAGAGCGTCCTTGCCGCCTTTCTCCTGCCGAAGAGCTTGTGTGTCATGCCTATTCGCCTCCCCAGGGAGCCATCCTCCGGTGGGGAGGATTTTCTGCTCTCCTCGCGATTGCTCTCTGGACATATGCGCCGTTTCTGCAGGGGGAGGTTGCAACGA
>JAQVVD010000030.1 GCA_028699155.1 Candidatus Peribacteraceae bacterium
GTCACGAAGAAGTTGCCTGCCTGGCCGGGGCGCGCGGTGCCGGGGTAGTGCACGATCCCCATGGCGAGCGCTTCCTGGATATCTTTCTCCACCTGTACCCAGTCCTCATTGAGGAGTGACTGGTACGATGGCGTTACGAGGGGAACGTTCAGGCCGAGTTTCGGGATGATGATTCTGTTCTCCGGAGGACCGACAGGCGGCAGGAGCGCGAGGAGACTCCCGTCTTCACTGGTGCCCGCCGTGGCGAGCATCGGGCTGCGCAGCAGATGCTCTTTGAGCTGCGTGTCTATCGCGTTCGTCTGTTCCTGGACACGTTGTGCGTGTTCCAGGGGGTTTGCCTTCTCCTGGAGGATTTCCCAGAAGCTCTGATAATTGAGTGATGCGAACAGGACGAAGAAGATCGTGGCGAATGTGCCGCCGAAACGCACCACATCGAGGGTGAAGAGGGTGATGCGGCTGTACTTCTTCGGCTTCTTCTCGGGCTTGATGATCCATACCGGCTGGAGCAGGAACGTACGGAATTTTCCGGAGAGGCGTATGAGTGCTGCGGGTGTTTTTCCAAGCAGAGTACGCACGCCTGCGAAGCTCCACGCGTACTGGTGCATCCCTTCGCGCACGAATGCGTTCGTCACGGAGAACATGCGTTCCCGCGCCCGCGCCCAGATTGCGGTGAGCTGCACGGCAGTGTTGTGCGGGTGCTGCGCTGTTCCCGTACTTCCGGATTCTTCCAGCCAGGGGGGAATAGGGGCTGGTTCCTTCACACGCGTAGATTGCGGTGCAGGTTCCTGCTGCGGCGCGGGTGTATGCGGCACGTCCCGCAGGATGATGTTCCCGTCACTGTCGTAGCTCGCCAGGTGTTGTGCACGGCTTTCACGCATGAGTTCCTCTAAGGAGATTCCTCGATATTCAAGCCATTATACCAGAGCAGAGGAGTATTGCATAGTCTGTGTACCGCTTCAAACGCAGCGGTGCATTTCTGCCTCCCTGTCCGTACTGGCACAGATCGTTGCACCACCGAGTATCTCGTCACCTCTAGAGAGAACTATGGCTTGCCCCGGGGCTATTCCGCGTATAGGTGCCTCGAGTGTGACGCGCAGTTTCTCTGCCGAAATTTGGAGTTTCCCGCGGTGTTTTTTCCCCTGGGAACACACGCGTACCTCGCAGGCTTTCCTCTGCAAATCCTGCGGAGTGCCATGGATCAGCCGTAGGTCATTTGCCTCGATCACTAATTCGAGATCAGCCCCAGATGGAGCCACAAATACGGTATTTGTTCCCTTGTCTTTCTCCACCACGTGGAGCGGGACTTTCAGTCCGCCGACACCCAGCCCTTTGCGCTGACCGATCGTGTAGAAGGGGAGCCCCTTGTGCATGCCGACTTTCGTGCCATGCCGATCCCGGATATCTCCTGGTTGGATGCCGGGCAGGTGGCGCCGAAGGAAAGCTTGAGGCTCCTTCTCCGGGTAGAAGCAGACATCCTGGCTCTCTTCATACTGTGTCGGGAGCGGAATTCCAAGAGTCCGCCCCAGTGCAATGACATCTTCCTTTCGCATGGTCCCGAGAGGGAAGAGCGCGCGCGCGAGTGTCTCCTGCGAGAGGGAGTAGAGGAAGTAGCTCTGGCTCTTCCTCTTGTCTACGGCTTCCAGAAGCCGATAGGCGTCTCCCTGCTGCTCGATGCGTGCGTAGTGCCCCGTCGCGACCTTGTCGCAGCCGAGTTCGTCTGCGAGTTCCAGGAGCTTGGCGAACTTGATGACGCGGTTGCACAGGACGCACGGATTGGGCGTATTGCCCGCCTGGTATTCCGCGAGGAAATGGTCGACAACTTTCTCTTTGAATTCTTCCCGGATGTCTACGTGATGCAGCGGAAAGCCGAGATGCTGTGCCACTGTGTTAGCACGGTGAATCGTCTGCGGATTGCAGCACTTGCTGGGGAGGATCTGTGCGGCTGCAGGCGCATCCGGGTCTGTCCAGAGCAGGAACCGAACGCCGATCAGATCGTGCCCCGCCTGCTTGAGCAGGTGTGCGGCAACGCTGGAATCCACTCCTCCCGACAGTGCAACGAGTATGCGCATCGTAGGGACAGTGTACGGGCACCTCTGCTTGCTGTGAATGAACTTGCCAAGGCAACTGGACGGAGAGACAGTGCGGCAGTACCATGCCCGCATGACTGCAAATAATCTCCGAACATTCATTGAGCACGCACGTTCCAAAGGGATGGATCACGCCACGATCCGCACGCTCCTCCTCTCCGCCGGCTGGCGTGAGAAGGAGGTGGTGCAGGCGTTGGTGGATCAGGAGCTGGAGATGCAAGTGCCCATTCCGCCGGATGCGGGCAGTGCGCGCGATGCATTCTTCCATCTGCTCGCGTTCAGTGCGCTCTACACATCGGTCATCAGCACCATTTCCCTCTTCTTCTCCTACATCAACCGGCTCTTCCCGGATGTCGCACTGGAGGGCAGTTACCAGTACGAGAATTTCACGGGAGAGCGCTGGCTCCTCGCGGCGTTGATGGTCTCGTTCCCGCTCTTCCTGTGGTGTAGCAGGCTGATTGTGAAGGAGATTGCTCTGAATCCGGAGAAGGCGATGGGAGGAGTGCGGCGCTGGCTGACGCACCTCACGCTGTTCGTGGGCGCGGCGGCGATTATCGGCGATCTCATCACGCTGGTGTTCTCGCTCCTCGAAGGGGAGCTCACGACGCGTTTCCTGCTCAAGGTCTTCGTTGTCTTTGCATTGGCAGGATTCGCATGCGTGTACTACCTCCTCTCCCTGCGCTTGGCTCCGGGGCAGAAGCAGAGCAGGAAGCTCAACAGGATTTCACTCATCATTGCGCTCGCAGTGGCAGGCATTGCGATTGTCTGGGGCATTGTTCTCGTAGGGTCTCCCGCGAGCGAGCGGCTTCGCAAGTTCGATGACAGGAGAGTGGAGAATTTGCGATCATTGCAGGATGCGGTCTTTAACATCGTGTATGACTACCGGCCGTATGACGTAGAACAGAAGCCCGTACAGCCCATCCCTGCGACAGTGGCGGAAGTGGCTTCAGGCACGAAGGAATACAAGCTGGAAACCGCCGATCCCGAGACCGGAGTGCCGTATGACTACGTCGTACTCAGTCCGGATACGTTCAAGCTGTGTGCCACGTTCACGTATGAACGGAGCGTGGATTACGATCTGGTCTGGAACCATGGTCCGGGATACCAGTGCTTCACGTTTGATCTCGACGACCATTCGAAGCGTTTCTAGCGATATGCCGTCTCTGTGTGTCTCTCCACTCGTATGATTGAGAAACTGCGAGCACTGGGCAAGGAGTATCTTGCGCTGCAGGAGCAGATGCAGGATCCCGCAGTGCTCAGGAATCCCAGGGAAATCGCACGCATCGGCAAACGTATGTCCGACTTGGAGCCGGTTCTCCCACTCATCAGGGAGTACGAGAAGTGCCTGGATGCCATCAGAGCGGTCGAGGAAATCGGCGATGAACCGGACCTGAAGGAACTTGCTGCGCAGGAAGCCCAGGAAGCCCGGGAGAGGTTGCCGCAATTGGAGGAGCAGCTGCGCAAGTTCCTCGTTCCCAAGGATCCCGATGACGAGCGCAGCGTCATTCTGGAAGTGCGCGCGGGAACCGGAGGGGAAGAGGCGGCGCTCTTTGCTGCTGAGCTGATGCGTATGTACCTGCGGTACAGCGAAACGCAGGGGTGGCGCACGGAAATTCTCAGTATGGCAGAAGCCGATGTGGGTGGTATCAAGGAAGCAATCGTGCGCATTGATAGCGTAGGAGCATTCGGAAAACTCAAGTTCGAATCGGGCGTGCACAGGGTGCAACGGATTCCCGAGACGGAGAGCAAAGGGAGGATCCACACATCCACGGTGACGGTCGCCATCCTCCCGGAAGCCGAGGAAGTGGACATCAAGATTAACCAGGAAGACCTGCGCATCGATGTGTTCCGCTCCAGCGGTCCGGGAGGCCAGTCTGTCAATACGACCGATTCTGCGGTGCGCATCACTCACATTCCCACAGGACTCGTCGTCTCCTGCCAGGATGAGAAGAGCCAGCTCAAGAACAAGGTGAAGGGCATGAGCATTCTGCGCAGCCGCCTCTACGCAGCCGAGCAGGAACGCCTTGCGAAAGAGCGCGGCGACATGCGTGCCGGTCAGGTGGGAAAAGGGGAGAGGAGCGAGAAGATCCGCACCTATAACTTCCCGCAGGACCGCGTGACCGACCATCGCCTCGGCGAGAATTTCTCCAACCTTCCCGGTATCATGGAAGGGAACATCGAAGAGATCATTGCCGCACTGCAGGAGATGCAGCTCCGTGAGAGGTTGGCGGCTCTGTAATCGATGAAGCTTCGATAGCTTCCCGGAGTCGATCGGCAACCATCTGTATCAGGTCTGCCAC
>JAQVVD010000043.1 GCA_028699155.1 Candidatus Peribacteraceae bacterium
CCGTCGCACGTAGCGAAGCAGGCTGGTGTATCGTTCGGGAGCGCACGGTCGCTGCTGCCCATTGCTCGTCGTTTGGGGCGCGATGGAATACGGGAGCTCGTGCGGCGCGTAACGGAGTTTGATCTCGGTCTGAAGACCGGCATCTACCACGCGTCCGATGGAGACGCAGGCGAACTCCTCGTGCTCTTGGATCGGTCGCTCCTTGCCTGTTGCGTTCCTACAGCTCGCTGATTTTGCGCAGGATGTTCTGCTGCTCTTCCTGTTCTTCCTGCTCGGTGCTCTCCTCGTGTGAGGAGCGTTCCTGACGCCGCTCGCGGCGTGCCTGCTGGATTTTCTTCAGAAGCTGCTGCTCTCCGATTGCTCCAATTTCCTTCGCGTACTTTCGGTCGATGGTCGCGAGCTGTCGTTTCTCATTCTCTAGGATGTCACGGAGGTTCTGCACCTGTGCAGGCGTCATCACAGGGAGAATGTTGACCCAGTACTGGCGCTCCTCATTGTTCATGCTCTCGGAGTCGAGAATGAGTTGGACGAGCTCCGGATGCGCTGTGCGCACGTCGTTTGGAATGGTGACGCCGGTTTTTCCTTTCGCGCTGGTCATGCCTGCAGAGTACGCGTGGCGCCCGATTTTTGTAAAGCGCCTTACTTCGGCTCTGACTGTTTGAGCAGTGGAGCGAGGAGCAGGATGATGAGTGCGAGAAAGGTGAGCGCTGCCATACCGGCGACGATGAGTACCGTCGTAGGCAGCTGGCGCAGGCGTTGCGTGAGCTGTCCGAACCATGACAGTGATTCTTCTCCTGATCCGGTCTCTGTTACTTTGCCATCGAGAAGCAGTTCGTCCTCTTCCGGTTGTTGCAGGGCATCACTGGATAAAGAGGAAGAAGAACCCGTGTCACGCACCATGGCTTCGGCAGGGAAGAGTGTGGCAGGATCACTTGCTGTGCAGAGGTCATCGTTGCGTAATGCAGCGGCTATGACAGCAGGATCACTGGCCCAGCGGTCAGCGTAGTTTTGTGCGATGTCTGGGATGGATAATGAGAAATTCCATCCTTGCCGCCGTCCACGTTCCTGCACACGACAGAGGATACGTTGCATCGTTGCTGCTGTGAGCGGTGATTCCTGCGTCGCCTCGCCGAAGATGAGGGCAGAGGAAGACGAGGCACTGCTCGTAGGGGCAGCGGATGTTGATCTCGCAGCTCCGGACACGGGGGAGACCGGTAGTTCTTGTATGGTGACGGGTGGAGTAGGTAGGGAGGGCACTTGCACCGTTGGACTGCGTGTCTCCTGGTGCTGTCCTGCGTAGAAGAGGTACGCAGGGAACCGGTCTTCTTCCAGCGTGTGACAGTAGGTTGTATTCGTGAGCAGGTTCTCTGCGGTGAGTTGAGATATTTGGAGTTGCGTGGCGAGCCGCGCGACGAGGCGCCCGCGCATCACGGTGGATGCGGAGGTGTAGCGTTCGCGGACGCGGCAGAGCAAGCGCTCGTTCACATGTGATGATGAGGGGAGTGTCTTTGCGGCATCCTCCTCACTTTCCACCTGCTGAGCGGGCACTTCGGTACGTTCTCCTGGGCTCAACAATCCTTTTTCCATGTAGTGTGCGACTACTGCTGGTGCATCCGGTTGCAGGGTCGCAGCTTCGGTTACCGATGCGTAGCCGGGGAGGAGTACGCCAGCGCACAGGAGGCACAGGTACCGTACAGTTACTGGTATCTGACACTGCCAGAAGAGTGTGCGTGCGTATGTCATCGGGGGAGATGGGGAGAGAGAACTGAGAAAGGGGAGTACAATCAACGTCCTGGCTTCGTGCGTCAAGTTGAGAGAAGGAAGGCTCGACAAAATTACCGAATGTTCTCAGGGAAAATTGCTGAGATATTCAATGGCAAAAAATAAGTTTGTAACACAAAGTATTTATTGTGCAATCATAGGGAGGACATGAACGAATTGCTCAACAACAAGGGCTGGAGATGAAATCGAAACATGCGGTGTTCCTTCGGAATGTTCAGGTTCTGCTGCTCATATGATGTGCGAGTCTGCCTGATGCATTTTCTTGTTCAGGCACCTTCTATGCTGCCACTTTGAGGATCTCGTACCGCAGCGTCCCACCGGGCGTGCTCACTTCGACAGTGTCGCCCTTCTTGTGACCGAGGAACGATTTCCCGATCGGTGATTCATTGCTGATTTTCTTGTCGAGTGGATCAGCTTCTGTCGAGCCGACGATCGTGTAGGTTTCCGGATCGCCATTACTGCTTTTGTTTCGCACCGTGACTGTTGTCCCAAGGTCAATGGTTTTTCCATGGCTGCTCGTCTGCTGTTTTGCAGTGATGATACGTGCATTCTTGATCTTCTTCTCCAGTTCGATGATACGGCCTTCCACGAAGGCCTGCTCATTCTTTGCCTCTTCGTACTCAGCGTTCTCCGAGAGGTCGCCGTACGAAATTGCCTCCTTCAACCGTTTCGCGACTTCCTGGCGGCGAACTTTCTTGAGGAACTCCAGCTCCTCTTTGAGCTTCTTAAGGCCCTCTTTCGTTACGAGCGTCTGGTCGTCGCTGGCACCCGAATCGTCGTCCTGGAGATCGTCGTCATCAGTGGGCAT
>JAQVVD010000013.1 GCA_028699155.1 Candidatus Peribacteraceae bacterium
TGTTTTGCTTGCTGGAAGGTCTTCAGAAAAGCACTTCAGAATATTTCTGATTTTGAATGTCGAGATTTTGGCGTACCGGACGTGCATAGGAGAAGTGTAGAGGAACTTCTCCTAGGGGAGAGCCTACGCAAAGACTTCGACAGGATCATTGAAGATGCGACGCAGCACGGGAAACTGACAGAAGACCACTGGACAGATCTGGTAATCGCCTACAGGCAGGGGCAGAGCCTGCTGCAGGAAATACCGAATTTCTACGCAGACGACGACCAGCATCTCTACACGCTCGACCGCAGGCGCGAAGCCCTACTGCACGAAACAGTGCACCGCACACTGCACCGCCTGGATGAAATGTTGCGCGTTCTAAGCAAGTGCGGGATTGACTGGACCGCGTACGAAGAGAACATGACCGAGCTCAGAAGCCTGCTGCAGGTAGTGGAAGATCTCACGCCTCAATGGCAGCAGGAATCGCCATATATGGCTGCATTCGAGGATATCCTTCACTTGAACAGGAAGATTCAGACACTGCTGCAACAGACGATGGCGGGGAGAATCTCCTAGAACCTCCGCGGGGGGCGGGAACCTCCACGCTGAGGAGGTCGGCCGCCGCTGCGTGGGGGGCCGCTCGGGCGATCCACGTATCCTTCCGGGCGCTCAGTCATCTGCTTGAGTGACATGCGCGTCTTGCCGTCGATCGGATCGTACTCGACGCACTTGGCCTTCACCTCGTCACCCAGCTTGAGCACGTCCTCCACCTTCTCCGTACGCTGCCACTGGAGCTCGGAGATGTGGATCATGGCATCTTTGCCGCGCAGGAACTCCACAATCGCGCCCACGCCATCAATGATGCGCACGACTTTGCAATCGTAGACCTTGCCGATCTCCGGCTTGGCGACGATCCCCTCGATCCACTCCTTGGCCTTCTGCATGGAGTCGCCGTTCTTGGCAGTCACGAAGATGAGACCGCTGTCTTCGATATCGATTTCTACATCCAGTTCCCTCGTGATCTTCTGGATTGTCTCTCCGCCCTTTCCGATCACCAGACGAATATCATCGGGATTGATGGTAATCGTCTCAATGCGCGGCGCATGAGGACTCAATTCTTTGCGTGGCTCCGCGAGCGCAGCAAGCATAGTCTTCAGAATCTGCATACGCCCATCGTGTGCGCGCTCCAATGCTTCCTTAAAAACGGAATCGGGCAGCCCCTTAATTTTTATATCCATCTGGATTGCAGTGATCCCCTTGTCTGTCCCGGTTACTTTAAAGTCCATATCTCCGCCGAAATCCTCTTCGTCCTGCAGGTCGGAGAGAATGACATACTTTCCCTTCTCCTCATCAGAGATGAGCCCCAGAGCAATCCCCGATACAGGAGCGCTGATAGGAACGCCCGCAGCCATGAGCGCAAGCGTGGAACCACAGGTGGCAGCCATGGAAGAAGAACCGTTGCTCTCCAGAATTTCAGTCACCGTACGAATCGTGTACGGAAAGTCTTCTTCCTTGGGCAGCACGGGCTCGATTGCGCGCTGCGCAAGATTGCCGTGCCCAATCTCGCGATTGCCGACAAACAGGCGATTGCTCGTCTCACCTACCGAGAACGGCGGGAAGTTGTAGTGGTGCATGTAGTGCAACTCCCTCTCGCCTTCCATTCCTTCCACGAGCTGCTTATCGCCCGGAGCGCCGAGCGTACAAGTGGTCATACCCTGCGTTTCGCCGCGCTGGAAAAGCGCGCTCCCGTGCACGAAGTTCGGGAGAATATCCACGAGAGCACCGATGGGACGGATCTCGTCCACCTTCCTGCTGCTCATGCGGATGCCGTCTTCCAGAATCAGGCGCCGGACTTCGGCTTTGATGATTTTGTCCACGAGCTGCCCCGCCTTGGCATAGAGAGCCTGTAGCTCCTCGTTGCCTTCTGCAGAACCGTACTTCTCCTCCAGCTTCTGTGCAGCGCCGTCCATGTACTCATTGAAAATACGGCGGCGCTCCAGTTTGGGGAGCGGATCTTTGATCGCTTTGTTGGCAGCAGGCAACACCCAGTCTTTGAGCAGTTGCATCACTTCGTCCTTCACGGGCTCCTCTTCAATCACGATACGCGGCTTGCCGATCTCCTTCTGGATCCCGGCGAAGAACTTGGCAATCTTCTGCGCCCACTTCTTGCCGAATTCGATGGCGCGAAGCACCTCCTCCTCTGGCACCTGGTTCGCAGCAGCCTCGATCATGACAACACGCTCCGCCGATGCAGTGAGGAACATGTCCAGATCACAACGCTTGCGAGCCTCGCGCGAAGGATTGAGGACCAGTTCGCCGCCAATGAGCCCAACGCGTACCGAGCCCAGCGGCCCGTCCGCGGGCGCTCCGGAGAGCGCGACCGCGAGGTTTGCGGCATTCGCCGAGGCGACATCGTGCTCATGCTCAAAGTCGTAGCAGAGTACCGTGCAGAAGAGCTGAATGTCATTGTGGAACCGCTTATCGAACATGGGACGGAGCCCGCGGTCGATCACGCGACCCATTAAGACATAATCGTCGCCGGGGCGTCCCTCGCGCTTGCGGAAACGGCTGCCTGCGATCGTACCACCTGCGTAGTACTTCTCCTGATACACGACCTGCAGAGGGAGAAAATCGACGCCACCGCGGGCTTTGGAACTCATGGTGCAGTTGCCCATGCAAACGGTATCACCCATCTGGCAGAGCGTTGTGGAATCAGCCTGATTGCCGAGTAATCCTGTCCGGAACGTCAGCGACTGATCACCGAGCTCCAACATATATTCCTTCTGCGCAGAGAAGGCGCTGTGCTGTGTAGACATAAGAGAAAAGGAAAAGAGGTACAGTGCCCCTTTCCTCCAAAGTGTTGTACTCCCCCTACTGGAATGGATTCACATGCGAGATCCGCCGCAGCGGGACTCAAACGTAAACCCAATGTAAGGGAAAACTGAAACGATGGAGGGAAGGAACGCACGTACAGTATAAACCCGGCAGAGGGGAAAAAGAAGTGAAAAAGGACCGAATTGCACAGCAGTGACGCCGCTACCAGGAGGCAGCCGAATTCTTCTTGAGCTTCTTTAAAAAGAGCGGGAAACCGCCGCTCCCGAACTTCATCTGGCGCGAACCCCGCGTGATTTTGCTGATGCTGACATGAAGTTTCTTTGCGATATCGCGCTGCGGCGAACCGGCATGAAGTTCCTGAATGAGTTGCCACCGTTCCGCGAGCGAAGCGAGCTCCTGCGGTGTCATCAAATCCTCCAGAAGAAGTTTCGCCTCCTTCTCCGAACCAATGGAGGAAAAGAGTTGGTAGAGCTCGCGAAGATGCTTCGGCGGAATCGCCATACCAAACATCCTACTACCTACAACCTCCTGCCTACAACCTGGATACACCCTTACCTCTTGAGCTTGTTGGACTCCAGCACCTGTTGGTACACATCCGCATCGTTCATACGGAGGTAGTTGAGGAGCGTGCGGCGGCGTGCAACTTTGCCAAGCAATCCGCGACGGGCGGAAAAATCCTTCGCATGCTCCTGCAGGTGCTTGGTGAGAAGCGTGATCTCTTTGGTGAGAATCGCAATCTGGACCTGCGGGGAACCGGTATCCTTGTCGTGCGTACGGTGTTTCTTGATGAGCGTCTTCTTGGTCGTACCCTTAATTGACATAAAACAGGAGGGGGATGAAATGGAGAAGTGAAGAGTGCACGCCCCTTTCACCGAGAGCGCGGCTTTTGTGCGAACCATCGCACGGCAATCAATTCTACGCATAGAAACGTCTTTTGCAAGGCAGATAGACGTGTTTCTTGCGCGGAGGGTGAAAATGAGAGTGGACTCTCGTTCACCCTGTGGTAGGATGGGCGCACTATGGAATACGTACTCAGCACACTGATCGGTATGGTCGTTGGTGCAGCACTCGTCTCCTTCTTCCTCAAGAAGATGCGAGAAGCCTCTTCCCCCGATGAGAAACTGCAAAATCTCGAAGAGGAATTGCGTACGATCAAGAAAGAGAAAATCGAGCTCGAAACCAAAGGGAAGGAACGGTACGCAATGAACCAGAAACTAGAGGCAAAAAATGAAACGCTGCAACAGAAGAATGAGGAGCTGAATCGGGAGGTGACTACATTCAAAACAAATGAAGCGGCACTCAGGAAAGAGCACGACAAGAAGATGCAGGAGGTGAGTGCAATGAAAGACAGTTTTGAAGAAGAGAAACTGCGCATTCGCCGCGCAGATGAGGAACGGAAGAAACACCAGGAAGAGGAACGGGATCGCCTGTGGGCAGAGCATGAAAACAGCGTGATTGCTACATTGAGCGATCTCTGCAAACAGCCGCAATTCGGTTTTCCCTGCTATGACAACACGCATCTGCCGCAGGGATTCCATGGCAAATTGAAACCGGATTTCCTCGTGGAGTTCCTGGGACAGTACGTCATTTTTGATGCGAAAGTCTCCAAGGCATCTAACCTGCAAGTCTACATTTCGGAGCAGGTGAAAAAGACTGCGCAGAAGGTAAAAGGAGAGGAACAGATCTACCCGACAATCTATCTTGTCGTGCCGACGATCGCTGCGCAGGAACTCAGGAAAACGTCATTCTACGAAGAGGGATTTTCCTTCTTCGTGATCACTTCGGAAGCTTTGGAACCAATCCTGGCGAGCCTCAAACGCATTGCATCGTACGAATTCGCGCAGGAAATGGACCCGCAGCAACGTGAACATATCGTGGATATGCTCGCACAACTGGACTTTCACATTTCCACGAGAAACACTGCGGATTACGTCTTGCTGCAGCACGGAGTGGAGACGCTGAACAGAGTAAGAGAACTGGACCCGGAACTCGCGAAAGAAATCGTGGTGAAGAAGGAGAAGATACGCCATCTCAACTTCAACACGGCGGAAAATAAAGGACTCATCGCAAATCCGGTGAAAGTGCTGGAGAAACTGCACGCACTCATCGAACCAACGCCGAAAATTTCGCAGCAGGAAATCGATTCGTTAAAGTAAGAGATTTTCTTGGGACGCGCGATCGATTCCACCCTAGAATACCAGCCCATGCCCGCTCCCGATCCCATCTTCGGACCATTGAATGAACCGCAGCAGGAAGCCGTAAAGAATAGTAACGGCCCGCTGCTCATTCTTGCCGGAGCAGGGAGCGGCAAAACGCGCGCGCTCACGCACCGCATCGCGTACCTGATGCAACAGGGAGTGCAACCCTGGCAGATACTCGCAGTGACATTCACGAACAAAGCGGCGAATGAAATGAAGGAACGCATCCGGGCGATGCTGCACATAACCGAGCAGGAGGATATGGCCGCCCGCTTCGGCATCAACGGAATCACCACGAGCGGATCCGGCAGGCTGCCGACCATGGGAACGTTCCACTCCATCTGTGCGCGCATCCTGCGCCGCGACATCGAACACTTGGGACGCGAACGCTCCTTCGTGATTTACGATGGCGACGACCAGGTGAAACTCATGAAAGAAGTGCTGAAGGAAATGGGCGTGGACGAGAAAGAGCTGAAACCGAAGGCTGCTCTCTCGTACATCGGGCGTTTCAAGAGCGAAGCAATCAGCCCCAAGGAAGCTGCTGAGCAGGCATCCTCCGCGCGCCTGCAACAAGTTGCGCGCGCGTATGCGCTGTACCGAAAAGCGCTGCATGATGCGAACGCGCTCGATTTCGATGATCTGATCCTGGAAACGGTAAAACTCTTCCACGAATGCCCGAACATTCTGGATCGCTACCAGGAAACCTGGCGGTACCTGAACGTGGACGAGTATCAGGATACCAACCATGCGCAGTACCTCTTCATTACGCTGCTCGCCCAGAAGTACAGGAACCTCTGCGTCATCGGCGATCCGGACCAGTCCATCTACGCATTCCGCGGCGCCGACATCCGCAACATCATGGAATTCAAGAAAGACTATGCAGATGCGAAGGAGGTGAAACTCGAGCAGAATTACCGCTCCACGCAGGTAGTGCTGGATGCGGCAGACAGTGTCATCGCACTGAATCCCAACCGCCCGGAAAAGAAGATGTGGACGGAGAGGAAAGAGGGGCCAAAGCTCCTCCTGCACGAAGTGCGCGACGAGCGCGCGGAAGCGCAGGAAGCAATCAAGGCAGCGGAGAATACGTGTGCGGACGGCGTTCCATTCAACGAGCAGGTCGTCCTGTACCGGACGAATGCACAATCCCGTCTGTTCGAAGAGGCATGCATGCGATCGGGAATCCCCTACCGCATCATTGGCGGGGTGAAGTTCTACGCACGCCGCGAAGTGAAGGATGTACTCGCGTATCTGCACGTGCTCCTGAATCCGAACGACACGGTAGCACTGCTGCGAATCCTGAATGTCCCCACGCGCAAGATCGGGCTGACGACGCTGGGGAAACTCCAGGAACATGCCAACCGACATGGTCTGACATTCTGGGAGACCCTGCAGAACGCCGAGAAAGTGCAATCGATAAACGCAGCGACGCTGGAACGCATAACAGCCTTCACGGAACTCATTGAACGGTATCGCAGCAAAACGGAGAAGGAGGTCGTATCACACCTGACCCTCAGTCTGCTCAACGCGTTGCATATGGAAAAATGGCTGCGCGACGACACACAGGAAGGGGAAGAGCGCTGGGAGAACGTGCAGGAACTCATCACCGTGATGCACAAGTACGATTCCCTGGAACCCATGCTCTCTCTGACCAGCTTCCTGGAAGAAGCCGCACTCATCTCAGAAGTGGATGCACTGCAGGACAATACCAGCGATGCTCTGACGCTGATGACGCTGCACCTGTGCAAAGGGCTGGAATTCGAACACGTGATGATTGCAGGATGTGAGGAGGGAATATTCCCGCACAGCAACTGCCTCTTTGATAAAGAGCAACTGGAAGAAGAGTGCCGGCTCATGTACGTGGGAATGACGCGGGCGAAGACGCGCCTCACGCTCTTTCATGCGCGCAGCCGCATGCTCTGGGGAGAGACGCAGGCAAACGCGCCCAGCAGGTTTCTAGACGAACTACCGGAGAACATTCTGGAGCGGCGCAGCGACGATGTCCTGAGCGCATTTGCCTGGGCATCGAAAGCCGGCCAGCAGAAAGCTTTTAGCGGCATCGAGCCGTTCCGCCAGGAACACGCAAACCTGGATGGCGTCGAATTCAACCAGGACATTTCGTTTGAGGAAGATATGAACCAGGAAACGCTGACGGAAGGGACGCGTATCCGGCACCCGTCATTCGGAACAGGCACCATCCTCTCCAAAAGAGGCGACGTCGTCACCATTCAATTCGATTCGGGAGAACGCAAGAACTTTGCGCTGAGCATCGCGCCGCTCACGATCATCTAGTATTCGAAGACCGTGGAGCGTACGACAGGCGTTTCCCCCGCAACCCAGTGGAATGACTGGCTTCCATCCGTCCAGCGCACTGCGCCGGCTTCCGCGACGCTGCCGGGCTCGTTGAGGCGCAGCTGCAGCGATGCCTTCGAAGCGCCGGAGGGAATGCGCACATCCGCGTAGAGCGTAAGAATGCGCGGGCGGTCCTCAAATGAGCCGAAGATCACGGGGATATCGGAGCAGGTGATCTGGCTCCCGATGAGAGTGCAAGCGCTCCTTTCATTCGTGCCGTCAGCACCGAGCCAGACGTTGTCCAGCGTGACGCCGCCGATCTGATCCGCCTGAATGACAAGCTCCGTCACCGCGAGATCAGGATTCTGTGCGCCCTCGGCAATGTGCCCGGCGAAACGGAACGCACCGATGCGCATCTGGTTCCCCGCGAGGAGTATGGTGCGCGGACCTGAGGGATTGCTGATTTCTGTAATCGTAGACTGGGCAGTCTGAAAAACTGGGAATGTGTCTGTGGAGTACGCCGATTGGTTCTTATTGTTCCATGCACCATTGCCTTCCACGCCTATACGTTGCACCTGCACCACGTCACCGCTCACGCCACCGGCATGTATGGCTTTCACCACAGCACGAACATAGAAGGAGAATTCCTTCTCCTTCGGAATCGTCAATTTGCCGCGTTGCAGCGGCAGGCGATACTCGATGAACGCCCCCTGCTGGACAGTATCCATGTATGCACGACCAAGCAGGCGCGTGTTCTCGTCATAGACGAGGAACGAATCGATGGATTGCACATCCATGATTCTCACGACCACAGATGTGACGTCGAGAGGCTGAGCCTCACTGAAAATAGAAGCGCCGGCCAGCACGGGAGATACCTCACCAAGGGGAAGGAACTGCTGCATGACGACCGTATCGGAATCCGGATCCAGAGGATCCAGCTCCAGGACCGCGCCTGTGTTCTCGAGAAGAGGGAATACCTCGGCAGTATTCGAAGTATCGGCTTGGTCCTGCTCCTCCTCCCCTGCATCAATCGGGATGTTCCCCTTCTCTGCAGCCGAGAGCGCAGCAAGTTCCCCATGAGACTGGGCAAGGAAACGAACAACCAGCCGTGCCATATCCCCGCGAGTCAGGTACATCCCGGGGGCAGGATTCTCCGGCAGATTGATGCCGAGAGCATCGGCCACATTCAGGTAACGCTGGTACCACGGCCCCACGGTCGCAGTGGGATTGAGATTGAATACGACAGAAAGAATCTTCAGCGCTTCCACGTACTGCACAGTACGCGCAGGCTGGAACTCCCAGAGCTCCGGAGCGATTCCCTCCTCCTGGTTCCCCTCTACGATACCCAGTGCCTTCGCCCTGCACACATGGGGTGCGTACCACTCATTCGCGAACACGTCAGGAAAGCATGTGAGCTCATATGCAGGCTGCGTAGCAGCGGGAAGGAGCGTCATGGCAATCTTCAGGAACTCGGCACGGTTGAGAAATGCGCCGGGACGGAACGTTCCATCCGGATTGCCCTCAACCACCCCCTCCTGCGTCAGGACGCTGATCGCAATAGCGGTAGATCTCTCTGTAGGCGCATCGCTGTATGGCAGATTGCTCGTGTCATACGTGCGCGCCGCCGCAACGGCGGGAAACAGGAAACAGCAAAGAAGCAAGAAGGTGTTTCGCATAGTGAAAAGGAGTATACGCTCCTATACGATGAGAGGAAGGAAGAAGCTGAAGATCAATGAAAATTGAGCGGCACGTCACCTATCACCTGCAGGCGGCAAGGAGCGCGGCTTTCGTTACGGGAAGCATGCTGCTCGTACCGATGGAGGGCGGCACGGCAATGCGCACGTCCCCGTCGCTCCGAACATTCTTGTCGCTCAGGATGACCTCCCAAATATCGCGCGCCTGCATGCCAACCGGCAAATCGATGGGCATGGAAAGCTGCGTGAGCAATGTTTCAATGCGATCATACGCCTCCGATCCGGCAATGCGCATTTCGATGAGCATGCCGATCCCTACCGCCTCCGCATGGGAGAGGGAAAAATGCGAGAGCGCCTCGATTGCATGCCCCACCGTGTGCCCGAAATTGAGCAGGAAAGCGGTCTGTCCGTCCTTTGCCCCACGCTCCAGGACATCAACCTTCGCATGCGCCGCATTCTGTACGCAGACTTCCAGCAGCTCCCGATCGCCCGCAAGGCACTGCTCCACATGCTCCTCCACCCAGCCGAAGAATTCTGCATCCGTCAGCGATGCAACCTTGAGAATTTCCACCAGCCCTTCCTCTATCTGATGCCTGGGGAGCTCCTGTAGGAACGACGTATCGGCGAGCACGGCGCTGGGATACCAGAGCGTGCCGACCATGTTCTTCACTTTGCCGACGTTCACGTACGTCTTCCCTCCGATGGCGGCATCCGCCATGCCAAGCAGATTGGTCGGCACATGAATGCAGCGAATCCCGCGCGCAAACACGCTGGAAGTGAAACCGCCAAGATCGGTCACCATCCCGCCGCCGACATTGATGAGCACACTGTGTGTGCTGGCATGGAGCAGAACCAGTTCCTCCACAATCCGTTCAACCTGCTCGAACGATTTGGAAGATTCGCCGCTGGGAATCGGAATGCTTGCAGCCTCCGGCAGGAGCGCCTGCACCTTCTCTGCAATGGGCTCAAGCGACGCATCGTAGAGAATGACGAGCAGATCTGCCTCCAGCTCCCCCGTGATGTGCGGCAACTCCTCCAGCGCTCCGTCGCCGACGACGACGGAGCATGTGCGCTGAGAGGATGCTGGCACTGTCAGGTGAATCTCTTTCACGCCGAGGATTGTACCGTTCTGTACGCAACTGTCACGCTTCCGATCGAGAGCAGCGATGCATATTCGATAGGAACCCGCTCATTGCGTCGCAGATGAATCTGAATTGACGCAGAGATTCCAGCTCCCCAGCCATTTCACCTCCTGAATGGCAGGATGTGCATCAAGCTGGTCAGCAAGAATGTGCAACTCTCTGGGGGATCCCTCGCGCTGCATCTCAACATAGAACGTGTACTGCTTCTCGCCGATCGCACGGCTGTGAAGCGACGTCAGATCAACGCGCGCATTCGCAATCATGCTGGTGATCAGCCCCAGAACACCGCGCCTGTTCTCGGGTGTCACCAACGCCGCATGCCGTTCTGCCTCCGCAAATGGGAGATGATTCTCTGGATTTTGGTGCACCATGAAGAACTGCGTAATATTTTGAGCAGCGGGCAAATCAGCGACATCTTCCGCAAGAACGTTCAGATTCAGCTCCTGCAAAGCAATGCGAGACGACAGGCATATCGATTCCGGGTCGCCGGAATGCGCAATGTGTTTCGCCGCCATGGCCGTGTTAGGCATCGGATGCTCCCCCAGCTCCACTGGGAAGCCCCGTCGGATGAACGTACGGCATTGATCCAGTCCTTTCTGATGGGAATAGACGTGCCTGGCAGAAGAAAGATCCGATCCTGGGACGCCGCCGGCACACATACTGACCTGAAGGTTCGCTTCTCCCACGATACGCACGGCCTTGCTCCGAAAATGATCGAGATGCGGCCACACAATCCCGCCAGATGAATTCTCTATTGGAATGAGGCCGTATTCTCCGCTCTCCACTGCCCCCCAAACTTCATCAATATGACCGTGATAATCGATGGCCATCGAAGGATGAGCAGCCTGCAGCATGCGAGCAGCCTGATCAGAGAACGAATACTTTTCGAGCGCGTGTAACCTCATATTGGAAGGCAGTACCAGATTGGAGGAAGCGGCAGTGTCTCCATACGAATCAGAGGTGCAATCCGGAGAAGAGAGTGAGGGAGTAGTCATAGAAAAATGGGAAATGGGAAATACATTACCGATCGTCATGCAGGCGCGCCTGCCGAAGAAGATCGTGCAGCATGATTTCACGAACCTTCTGCTGACCTGCTGCCTGCAGTACTTGTAAATGAAGAACGAGCGTAGCCTCATCAGGAAAAACGAGAGGAGAACTCCCGTTCCTTTCGTAGAGGAAGGACGTACGCAATACAACATGGCCATGGAGCAATAAATGGTGAATTGCCTCTCGGTCTGGCACAGAGACGCCTTCGATCGGCAGCGAAGAGATTGGATCGGACTGATCGGACACTGCGCCCCGTTCAGTGCATGGTTCTGAAGAAAATGTGACGGTAGACATAGAATGAAAGAAAAAATAAATACAAAAACCCCGCCTCGGTCGTAGGGAGGGAGAAGGAGGTGCGAATCCGCGTGAATCAGTCTCTTAGTAGCTCAGACGCATCAGCTCCTTCCCCTCCATAAAATAGGAGAACTGGAAGGTGCCGAAGATAAACGTCTGGCGCGACATGTGTGCGCCAATTGTACGATTCGAATCTCCTCTGTCAAGAAGGAGAGTCATTTCGAAGCCTGTTTGACAGCATCACCATAGGAACGTATATACTGAAGGCGATGCAGGCAAAGGCCTTCGTATTCGGTTCCTTTTATACCTTCTTCCAGTAGAGGGGCGGAACCGCAGAACCTAAGAAAGCACTCCGAAAATCGTTCTCACCCCTCTGCAGAGACTGAGGTGTTTTTCTGTATTCCCCGAAAGAAGCATGATCGAGAAAAGTCAGGCAGATGCGGCAGCGCTCAAACGGCTCAGAGATGAGATCGATACGGCGGATGCAGATCTCATCCGGGCAATCGGAACGGAACAGGGAAACGGAGAGTTCGCGGCCGCGCGCGTGGAATTCACGCGCGCATTTCAGAGGCTATTCGGTGGAAATACGCAAGCGACGCAGGAAGCGGCACACCTGCTTCATACACTGGAACAGAACCTGCCACGGCCTCCGAGTGGAACTGCCATACGGGCATTGCTCCGGGGGTTTGCTGCACGAGCGAGAGTCCGCATGCACAAGAACGTTACCAGAGACCTCGATCGCGAAGCGGCAGTAACGAATACGTGGAAGCAAAATGCGGAAGTGAGCGGCGTGGACCCGGCAACCGCAGTAGCCATCTTCCAGATGATTCTTGCGACATCGATCCGTATGCAGGAGTTGCAAATTCAAGGTACGCTAGCCGCATGCAAGGAGAAAGAAGCCTCAGCGAAACAGTCCGGCAATTCTGCGCCGCACATCATTTGCACCTGAATACGAACTTAGGGCAGCACTACCTGATTGATGAGGAAATCCTGGAAATGATTATCACGACTGCCGCACTGCAATCGGATGATAGTGTAGTAGAAATCGGTCCGGGCATCGGCGTGCTTACGAAGAAACTGCTGGAGAAGGCTCGCACCGTATTGGCAGTCGAGCTGGATGCGCGGGTGATCCCGCTGCTCCACGAATTTGTCGGGAAACACAGCAACCTGCAGGTGATACACGATAACGCACTCAGAGTTTGTTTCCCGGAGGAACCGTACAAGATCGTTGCGAATATCCCCTACCACATTACTTCGCCTTTGCTTCGACACGCATTCATGGAATCGAAGACAACCCCTGTGTCTATGACACTACTGATACAGCGCGAAGTAGCGGAGAAAATATGCGATGAGAACGATGCGGGAATGCTCACGGTGCTCGTGCGGCTCTTCGGAAAACCGCGCATTGCCGCACTCGTACCGCCGTCTGCATTCCTTCCTCCGCCGAAAGTGAATTCGGCGGTCCTGCACATAGAGTGTTTCGCAGAGCCGCTGGTGGAACCGCAGGTGATCGAGAAGATCTTCACGCTCACAAAGCTGGCATTCGGGCAGAAGCGCAAGATGCTGCGCAACACGCTCGGCGCGCTCCCCGATGGAATGGAAAAACTCTCGCAGGCGCACATTGATCCTAAACGCAGAGCGCAGACGCTCTCCATCGAAGAGTGGATTGCGCTTGCGCGTTCTTTTGGAGCGTAGAACGGAGTTTTTGGCAATTCTACGCCTAAAAATCAGGACAAAAAGGAAAAAGAAGGGGCCGAAGAGATCAACGAATGCAACGAAAAGATACTGTGTATGTACGTCATTCTCCTATTGCTCGTTGGTCTCTTTGTCCTCCTTTTCATGCGCCCTTCGCACATTTCCTACGCATTCCTTGGCAGCTTTTTGCTCACAATCTTCTGCCTCCGATGGTGGCAGCGCACCTCGTACGCGCCACTCACCTGGATACTCTTTGCGATCCTCGCACTCTTTGTAATCCTCGCATTCCTTTCAAATACAAGAAAACCGCTGTTGGCACTCGCGGGGATTCTCGGACTCCTCCTGGCCATGCTGTCCGTCGCCCGCACAACGCATATACCGGATGCAATGAGCATCGATGCATTCGCAAACGGTACATACGTGCATGTGCGGGGCGTGATCGCGGCGGAACCGGATCGCAGGCCGATGAAGACGAAGTACACGGTGGAAACTCTGGAACTCCTCAATGCGTCCGGTGCGGCGATCGCGCAGGTGAAAGGGAAAATCCTGGCGACAGACAACGGGCAGTGGCCGGAGTACCGGTACGGCGACACAGTGCTCGTATCGGGAAAACTAGAGAAACCTGAGGCAATCGAAACATTCCAGTACGACAGGTACCTGAGCCGCTACGGAATCTATGCCGTGATGTACCGCGCAGGCATACGGAGCGAGTACGAAGGGAGAAGCGGCAGAAGAAGCCTCTTTGCAATGAAAGAAACCTTCGAGGCGCAGATCAACCGCATCTATCCCGAACCGCACGCATCCTTCATGGCGGGGCTGCTCACGGGATCGCGGCGGGGCATACCTGAACGGCTGATGGAACAGTTCAATGTCACGGGGCTCACGCACATCATCGCCATTTCCGGCTACAACATCACAATCGTCATCTCGATCATCGCAGGCGCGCTCTTCTGGTTGCCGCTGAAATGGCGATTCGTGCCGGCGATAATGGCAATCGCGCTCTTCACGCTGTTCGTGGGAGCGAGTGCGGCAGTGGTGCGCGCGTCGATCATGGGAATACTCGGACTCCTCGCCCTGCAGGCGGGACGGCAGTACGACGTGCGCCTTGCAATTCTATGGACGCTCTTCTTCATGCTTGCCTGGAACCCGAAGTACCTCTGGTACGATGCCGGATTCCAACTCTCGTTCCTTGCAGTGCTGGGTCTCACGGAATGCGCCCCGCTGCTGGAGCGATGGTTCGCCAGAGTGCCGCAGGTACTCGGCATGCGTGAATCGTTGCAAATGACATGCGCGGCGCAGCTGGCCGCCGTGCCGCTGATCATCTTCCTCTTCGGAAGACTCTCGCTCATCGCGCCGATCGCGAACGTGCTGGTCGCGCCCTTCATCCCTCTGGCAATGCTCTTTGGATTCGCGGGAACTCTGGTAAGTTTCATCGCGTTCTTCCCAGGACAACTAATCGCGTACCTCGGATGGGGATGCCTGGAGTGGATTGTGCGCGTCTCGGGAGCACTGGCACGACTACCGTTCGCATCAGTCAGCACCCCGAGCATCAATGTGTTTCTCATAGCCGGATACTACTGCGTGTTGGCGGCTATGCTTGTGCGCCAGCGCAGACGAAGCATGGGAATCTCTGTTCCTACCACTCATACACATACACCTTCCGAACCCGCCGCTTGCAAGGCACTTCGATCACTGTGAGAGGCTGCCTGTTCGGGAAGACGAATGCGTGCGACACCACGCGCGTGCCGCGCCGGAGCTCTGCGGTGAATTTCTGTTCCAGTTTCGCCATAAGGCTCGGGCAGAGGTAGAGGAAGATGGCATCGGCATCGGAGACATTCCGTTTGAGAAACGATCCGAATTTCCACTGTACCTTCTCGCCGGAAAGCAGCGTCTTCAGCCGACCCCAAAGGTACACGGTGTAGACGGATTCAATTGCGATGGCACGGATGGCGGAGCATTTGCGCAACGCGGCGATGAGTGTCCTGCCATCGCCCGCGCCCAGATCATAGACGACCTGCCCGGGCAGCAAGCGCGCACTGTCGACCATCGCCTCCACGACGCGCGCCTCGGTCGGAACATACGGCACCCGAACCCATACATGCGCAATCATCGTGCATGTAAGGAGGAACAGCAGAACCGTAAGAGTAACTAACAGGACATCAAGAAGAACCATGGGCGCATCCTACAACGCTGCTCACGCGAAGACGAGTGCCGCATTGCGGAGAAACAATTTGCAAAAATGTATGGATGCCAGCAATCAGCTAGTACAGTGTGCCGGAAAGACCGCACATACTTCACCCCATTACATCCATGGAAAAACCCGCCCAGTGTTCACTCAGGCTCCATGTACTCCAAGGGCTCTTCGTCGGACTGCTCGTCGGCATGAACCTGCTTGGCAATAAGATCACAACGATCTTCGGCATTTCTGTCTCTGTCAGCATTTTCATGGTCCCCCTCACGTTCCTTATCACGGATATCGCGGAAGAAGTGTACGGGAAAGACGTGGTATCGCACTTCATTGTGAGCGGAGTAATCACGTTGATTCTCATGTTCCTCTACACCGGATTCTTCGTCTGGCTGCCGCCGAACGAGCGCTTCACGTACAATGCGGAATACCAGCTGGTTTTCGGCTCAAGCATGCGCATTATCATCGCAAGCCTCATCGCATTCCTCCTGGCCCAGTACCACGATATTTGGGCATTCGCGTTCTGGAAGAAGAAGACGCATGGCAAAGCACTCTGGCTGCGCAACAACCTCTCCACGTGGGTATCGCAGGCAATCGACACCATGGTCTTCATGATGATCGCCTTCTACCACGTCACGCCGAAATTCACGCTGGGCTTCATCATCAGCCTCTCGATCCCCTACTACCTCTTCAAGCTTGCATTCGCCGTGCTGGATACGCCGTTCGTCTACCTGGGCGTGTGGTGGCTGCGCCGGGAGAAAATACGTGCGTAAGACTTCCTCTCTTTCAGGAAACGCTTGTACAGCTTCTGGAAACGGAGAGTCGCCCGCTGCACGGGCGTCATCTTTCTGCGTGTATGCAGAGCAAAGGCGCCGAATCCGACGGCAGCAACGACCGCGCACAGCGCGATGATGTACAGCAGGATCCTGGCGGCTTGTGCCAGAAACCCCAGGAGTCGCTCCCCGAATGTGGGGAAGAGTTCGGCGCGCTGCGCAGGCGTCAGGCTGCTGAGGAGCATCTCGCGCTGGGCATCATTGAACTTCTTGAAGAGCTTGGCGCGCTGCTCCGGCGTGAGTTTTTCAAGAAACCCGGTGAACGCATCCGGACTGAGTTTGAAGAGTATGCGGTACAGCACGGCAACATCGAGCGGGGAGAGCAGTTCATAGAGCGCATCGGGGGGGAGTTTGGAGAAGAGCTCCGCAAGCGCATCCGCATCGAGCCGCTCCAGAATCACGCCCAAATCCTCGGCATCCAGATGCCCCAGAGTCTCTGCAAGCATCTCCGGTCCCAAACGGGAGAGAACGTCACGCAGCGCCTCCGGTTCAAGCCAGGGAAGAATGGCGGCAAGTTCCTCCGCAGAAAGAGCGGAGAGCATCTGTGCATACATCTCTTCGGTTACAACCGGAAAGAGCTTCGCGCGTGCAGTCGGTCCGATTCTGGTGAGCAACTTCGCCTGCTCCGCAGGCGGAAGCGACTCAAGGAGCTTCATGCGCTCTGCAGTAGTCAGCTTCCCGAGGACCGTGAGCAGATCTTCATATTGCAAATTCCCCAGTGTCTGCGCGAGCATAGCAGGAGGAAGTTTCTGCAACGTGAGCGTAAGGTCTTCGGGGGAAAGTGACGCGAGTACATCTCCCAAGTCATCCGATGTGAGCTTGTCGAGAACCTGCGCGAGTGCTGCTGGCGGGAGGGCGGTGAGAACTTTGCCAAGATCTCTGGGGGAGAGAGCGATGAGCACTCTGCCAAGATCCTCCGGGCTGAGCGTGCTGAGTGTTTGTGCGAGCGCCGCAGGAGGCAGCGCCGTGAGTACCCCACCAAGATCGTCAGGTGAGAGCGTTGTGAGCACCGTTCCCAGGCCTGCAGGACTGAGCCGCATGAGCGTCTGCGCCAGCGCTTCCGGAGGGAGAGCTGTGAGGACATCGCCAAGATCCTCCGGGGAAAGATCGGTGAGGACTGCTCCCAGATCCTGTGCACTCAAACACCCCAGGGTTTGCGCGAGCGCCTCGGGAGAGAGGGCTGTGAGGACATCGCCGAGCGCCTCGGGAGAGAGAGCTGTGAGGACGTTGCCGAGCGCCTCGGGAGAGAGTTTTCCCAGCGTCTGAGCCAGAGCATCGGGGCTGAGCGTAGTGAGCAGGGATGCCAGAGCCTCCGGCTCCAGCTTGGTCAGCACTTCTCCCAGATCTTCAGGGCTGAGTTTCCCCAGCACTTCCGCCGCCCCCTCCGGTCCCAGCTTCTCCAGAGCAGCTGCCAGATCCGCAGGCTTGAGTTTACCCAAACTATCGGCGAGCAGATCCGGGCTCAGGCCGCGCAGGAACTCCAGGAGGCCTTCCGGCGTCAATTTGGCAAGCAGTTCGCCGAGTGCCTCGGGGTTGAGCTTTCCAAGAAGTCCGGCGAACGCATCAGGGGTCAATCTTTTGAGGAAATCACGAAGACCGTCCGGCGTGAGATTCCGGATCATATCCATGAATGCGCCTGGCGACAGCTTCTGCAAGAGAGCAGAGAGCGAATCCGGCACGAGATTCTTGAGGAGGGCGCCCAGACTGGCAGGGCTGAGGCTGGTGAGGAACTTCTCAAGATCTGGCGTAGGCACATCATCGAGCAAATTCCGGAAATCAGGCGAATCGAGTGAAGTCAGATGATCTACAAATTCCGTTTCGGCACTCAGGCGATCGCCAGCTCCTCCGCAAGTCGTGGGCACGCCATTGGAACCCAGCGTACCGAAACAGAGAATTTCCCAGTTGCGGTCGCGCCGCTGCGAACTGGCACTTCCATCACGCGATGGTGCTGTCAGTTGTGTATCATTGCCCCCTCCCGTAGGCGCAGCAATGGTATCCACCCCCCACATCAAATCAGGTATGGGACCGAACCTCTCAGTCTCGTGCATGACAAGCGCCTGGACACCCCCTGCGTAGAACACGGCAGTGAGCGCGATCGCCAGCATGACGAAGTATGCGGGAGAAAATCGGCGAAAAGCCATCGTTCTATGATAGCACACTTTGCACGCAGCCTCCAGAGCGAAAACCAACAGAGAGATGCTTTAGGTTGCGCATAAGCGCGCAAGCCATTACCCTGCCTGCGATGAAAAAACTCCTCCTTACGCTTTGTTCGCTCGCGCTGCTCGCAGGATGCAAGGGCAGCGATTCCGCTTTCACCGGTATGCACACCGTCCTCATCAAAACGTCCCTGGGAGATATCACCGTAGATATAGACGCCGATGCCGCGCCCAAGACGGCGGAAAACTTCCTCACGCATGTGCAGGACGGCTACTACAACGAACTGACGTTCCACAGGGTGATACCCGATTTCATGATCCAGGGAGGTGACCCCCTCGGCAACGGTACGGGGGGCGAGAGCATTTGGGGCGGGAGCTTCGAGGATGAAATCAACGCCAAGAGTTACAACCTGCACAAACAACTGCTCAGGGATATGACAGACGAGAACCTCCCCGCAGAACTGGCGAAGATGACAGTGAAGGAGTACTACGAAAAAGAGGGATACCAGTACGACAATTCGCTCAAGTCACTCCCGATGGAACGGGGCGCAATCGCCATGGCGAATGCGGGTCCTAACACGAATGGCAGCCAGTTCTTCATCATCCAGCGGGGGGAAGGAACGCCGTGGCTGGAGGGGAAACACACGGTATTCGGAAAAGTAACTGCAGGAATGGACGTAGTGGACGCCATCGCGGCAGTGGAACGGAATGCAGGCGACCAACCGCTCGAGCCAGTCACATACACAATGCAATTCGTACAGTAACAGGTTACGCGCGCCGATGCTCCGCCAGGCGCATCTGCTCGCGCACGCTCTCGCACCAGGCTTTCCCCGGATCACCGCCCCAGAGCAGCCAGGCGATGAGACCGTTGCTCGGGCGTTCCGGATTGCCGAAATCTTTGCCGCGCTTATCTACCTCATGCCGCGCGAAGAAGCTGTACATGCGGAGAATGGTCTGCGGCGAGAGCCGGCGGCGATTCTGAAGATCCCGCGCGCGGGCGATGCCGACCGGGGTGCCTCCGCGACCGAACTTGCGCCGGAGGCGCAGCCCTTCCGCCGCGTATGCGGCGACTTCCTGCGGAGGAATGAAATCAATGTGCTGGTACCTTGAAGGGAGACCCATCGAATCACAGCATAGCACAGGAAAAACATGCGGATACATCCAATCGCGAAGGCAAGCTCCGCTGATCTGAAGCGATACCGTGGGAGAATCGCCCGTCTTCGTCCTGCGGACTACGCCGAGGCTCTGAACCCAAATAGATGAAATTGCCATCACGGCGCAGTCAGCGGCGGCTGACGAAGACGGATGGCAGAACAGCGCGGTCGTGAGCTTACGACTTTGAGTCCCAGAGAGCGATTTTGGGGGTCTGGGTTTTAGGGAACCAAAGGCACCACGGTCGGGGTTTTCGGGGGCTGAATGTTACAAATGTGACAGTAGAACAGGGGATGTCTCATTCTGGATAATATTAGTTATTGTTTTAGATAAGCCATATATTGTCAATCATTGACTCAAACATCAAATTACGATTATTTATCAAATATAAACAGACCAACGAAGCCAAGAGTTGAGTAGCAACAGTTAACCACCGAATCGGTTTCATCAGATGTTGTACGAGGTGTCAGCGTGAAAATTCTCTCGAGAGATCTCAATCCTCTTGTGGTTGTAAATGCCATTGAAAATGCTCTTCGTGAACATGGTGGAATCGAGGGGTTGGAGTATATTTTGATTTTGTGTTCAGACGTTGCTACTCGTGGAGCCGCTGAATTTACACCTGCTGCACAGTCGTCTCTCCGTCAGGTCATTAATGGCTTCACACAACAGGTAAGAGAACTCATGCAGCGCCCTGATGTGCCTCCTTTTGAAGTGCTATTTCACAAGGGATGTGTGAGTCGCATTTGCACAAATTGAATAAGAAATAATCGGAATTCTTTAACTATGAGGTAATATGCCCAGTAACCATTTTATTGCATGTTTGAAAATCCTGCTCTCGCACTGGAGGCACTGATCAACATCCCATCACCAACGGGAGAAGAGGCAGAAATTGCACACGCACTCCAGAATTTGATAGCCAAAGAAATCCCCCTCGATCTCCTTGAATTGCAGGAGGTTGAAAAATATCGATGGAACGTGATCGGTATTCGGGGCAATCCTGAAATTTTCTTCTCCAGTCATTTGGATACCGTTCCGGTAACTGCATTGTTTCATTCGACGCCTGAAACTATTTACGGCACAGGAGCCTGCGACGCGAAAGGCCAGATTGCCGTTCAGTTGGCTGCAATAGCACAGGCAAGGAAAAAAGGGGTAGCCGATTATGGCTTCTTTTTTGTGGTGGGGGAAGAAGTGAACAGCGTTGGGGCAAAACACGCCATTCGACATCCCGCCATCAAAGGAAAAATTGTGCTCAATGGAGAGCCGACCGGCAACCGATTTGTGAGCCGCAGCAGAGGTTTCGCGCATTACCTGCTTACGGCGAAAGGTCAAAGCGTTCACACGTCTCTGGATCGGTTCGATTCAGCAATCCATGCCCTAATTTCTGATGCTGACCGTATCCTCGAAGCGGACGATAGGCATGATCATCTGAACATAGGCAGAATCAGAGGCGGAACAGCAGCAAACGTGGTAGCGGATTATGCTGAGGCCCACCTGTCATTTCGGCCTCTAGCCGAGAACGATATTTCACCGGATCGATTCAAGGGGCTCCTTCAGCACTGCGAAATACGTCTCTTCGATTCCATCAAACCAATGGAACTATTCGTTCCAGAGCAGCATCAAGATCGCTCGATAGAAGTATCTTACAGTTCGGATGCCGTTCATTACGCTAGCGTGTTCGAGCGCGTCATGATGTTTGGTCCGGGTTCGATGGAGTACGCTCACAGTCCGAATGAACAAATCCTCAAACGAGAATTGCTTGAGGCGACGGAACAACTTTCCGCGCTGCTCTGCCATGTCTAATTTTATCATTCGTGTTGTTGATGGTGATTCCCCACTGCTCGTGGACATCCTAAAATTACGCGCAGAAGTATTTATCCATGAACAAGGGGTTTCTCCTGCCGATGAAATTGATAATTTAGATGGGCAAGCAACGCACATCGCGGCTGTGTTTAATGAAGTGGTGATCGGAACGTTACGAATGCTTCCTGAGAACGGCCAACTCCATGTTGGACGATTTGCCGTTCGGAAGAACCACAGAAAACGAGGCATCGGCTCCGACCTTCTCCGAGCCGCAGAACGATATGCTTCCGAAAACAATTTCTCTGGAATCATTCTTGCAGCACAAATTTCAGTCGTTCCGTTCTATGAAAAACGTGGTTATTCAAAATATGGCGATGTATTTCTTGACGCTGGAATAGATCATGTCTGGATGAGTAAAAAATTTTAATTTGCCACTATTTGGAAAATGGAGGCAATATTTAGACGTTGACATTACATACATAAATATACATAATAACAGTTATGCCCCATTGTGATAAGGCTCAATTATCCGTGCTTTTGAACAACCAGTGCAATCTGAAGTGTGGTTATTGCTACGTTGGTGATACCGAACGCGCTGATCCGACGATCGTTGATCTCGATTTTGTGAAATGTGCGATCAAGGATTTTTTTGAGAAGTTCGCCAGTAGGCAGATCCGCTTTTTTGGAAACGGAGAGCCGACGCTCGCATTTACTCAAATGCAAAAAATCAGAAATTGGGTGCATGACATCACCAGCGGGAACTGCTTGTTTGAGCTGCAAACCAACGGTTACTTCTCGAAAAAAATTGCTGATTGGGTAGCGAAGAATATCACCAACGTGTGGATATCCTGCGATGGACCTCCTGATATTCAGGACCGATACAGGCGTACTCCATGCGGTCAGCCAACCTCGAAAATCGTGGAAGGGAATATTAGGTCACTCGCGCCCCAAGTGCCGGTTTTGGGATGCAGGGCAACCGTTGGGGGACATAACGTTGCCAGGCAAAAGGAGATGATCGATTATTTCCATTCGCTGGCGATAAGGGCGGTCATGTCTGATCCGATGTTCGCACCTGTCAAAAGTAATGGCGATGCTCCGATTCAAAAAGTCGATCTGATGGAGTATGCCCGACATTTTCTGGAGGCGAGAAAATATGCCGAACAGAAGGGGGTCTTCTACGGGAGCATTCTTTCCGTGAATTTCGATCGTGCGACGCAGCATTTTTGCCGAGCGTGCATTCCCTATCCTCATCTGACTCCGGACGGCCTCGTCACGTGCTGCGATATGGCATGTAATGGAGATGATCCAAAAATGCAGGACCTTGTCTATGGGAGGTATATTCCTAGTGAGAAGAGGATTGCATATGACCAGGAAAAGATCCGAGTGATTACGACCAGAACGGCTGATAACATGCCGGAATGTCAGGACTGCGAAGTGCTATATAATTGTGCAGGCGCGTGCTTGGGCGAAGCTCTGAACGAGACGGGCAGCATCTTCGGCATAAAAAAAGAGGTATGCGAGGCGATACGATTCTTGGCTCAACATATGCCTTTGAATCAGGGAACATACCCTTTTTTGCATCCATAAAACGACTTCCCCCCTCTAAAAATGTCAGAAACCCCACTTGAATCTGAAGACCAACATGAATCTTCGACACAGCCAAAGAAAGATCGAAAAACCCAGGTTACCGTGAATGGGCTTATAAAATCAGTAGAAGCTGATATTATCCATAATATGACCGACGATTCATTGCAGAAATGGCGTGGTAAGGTCGATGCCGACTTGCGTGGTACGATCCTGAAGAAAAAGGAGCACAGTGTTCATAGCAAGCTCCCCGCTCTCACTGAGTATCCTTTTAATGTGCTTATGTCTGAATTGTCCGCGATGGGACTTCAAGGATCATCGGGGGAAGAACAATTATTTTTCTCCCCCCCTCCCACAAATGTTCCTGCTGCCATAGGAGCAGATCTAGCGTGCAATATTGCCGGATACGCAAAAAAGAACGGTGCTTCTTTACAGGAGACCGCCTCTCGTATCGCTGACAAGTTAAGAGCCCATCCGCTTGTCGAGAGTGTGAGCCTTGCTGGGCCGTTCGTGAATGTTTGTCTGCGCAAGGCGGAATTTGCAGGGAAAACCTTCGAATCCATTCGAGGACTCGGCAATCATTACGGCCATTTTAATGAGGGCAATGGTGCCGTTGCTTTTTTCGATTTTTCTCATCCCAATATTGCAAAGAATATGACCGTCGGACATCTGCGGTCCACACTTATCGGTGATGTTCTATGTAACATTCACGAGGCAGGTGGATATGTGCCGATCCGGGGCAATTATCTTGGTGACTGGGGGACTCAATTTGGGAAATTGATTTACGAATATAGAAAAGAGCTGGAGCGGGATCCGGAAGGTTTGCAGAAACGCCTTTACGAGGATCCCATTAGTACGTTGATGGAGCTATATCGCGCATTCGTAAAACGCGAAGAGGAAGATGAGACGGCTCTGGTAGAAGCTCGCGAAAATTTCCTCAAACTCGAACATGGGGACGTGGAAATCACCGCGCTCTGGGAAAAATTTCGAGCGTGGAGTTTGGAAGCGTTCGAAAAGGTCTACAAGCGTCTAGGGATTGATTTTGATACGTTCCAAGGAGAGAGTGCGTTCGCGAAACTCGCACTGGAAGTGATACAAGATGGTTTGGACAAGGGGATTTTCAAAAAGGATGGAGATGGTTCAGCCGTTTTTCCACAGCAACTTGTTCTCTTGCCTGGAGGCAAGGAAGTTGAAATGGAAAAGGATGAAATCGTTCTCAAACCTTCAGGCGCGACGGTGTATCTGACGCGTGATCTTGCAGCCATCAGATATCGGGCACAGGAGTTGGGCGCGAAAAAACTTGTATACGTTATCGGTAAAGAACAAGAAAAGCACTGTGCCATGCTATTTAGAATGGCGGAACAACTCGGCTATATCCAGCTTGGGCAAGCCCAACATTTCCCGTTTGGGCATATGACAGTTGGTGGAAAAAAAATGGGTAGCCGGAAAGGGCAAGTGATGTTGATGACGGATATTTTAGATGAAGCTATTGAGAATGCTGCTTCCCTTCTTAGGAAACACAATGCTGAAAGCGAAAGGGAGGCATCGACTGATGACGATGCTATTGCCCAAAAAGTAGCCATTGGCTCTCTCTTCTTTAACGATCTCAAACAAAATAGGGAAAGGAATATTGAATTTGACCCAGAGAAATCTGTTGCCATTGAGGCGGGTCAAGGACCGTACATTCAATACAGTTATGCGAGAATAAATGGCATCCTACGTGGACTGGAAATCCCGGATGAATCCCGTCGCATACCTCAAGAACTAAATCTTGAAGAGTCTATGTTGACTCTGCATCTCTCTCAATTCCCGGAGGCTGTGGCGGAAGCTCTCCAAAATGGTGTTCCGCATAAGATCGCAACATACCTGGATCAGCTTTGTAAGCTCACCAATACATTCTATCAGAATCATCATGTGCAAAAATCAGAAGGAGACCAGCGCGTCTTCCGCATTAGGTTGATGCTTGCATGCAAGCAAGTACTTGAGAATGCCGCTAAACTTATCCATTTGCCATTGCCCGAACACATGTAAATTCCCCCTTGGTCTTGTTAGTCCCAGTATGCAAAAAGATCCCTATATTATCGGCTTCTCCGATTCGGTTCACGACAGATCGGTCTGCTTGTTCAAAGGCAGTACTCCGTTGGTGGCTATCGAAGAGGAGAGGCTTACACGGGTAAAACATGCTCTCGATATCTTCAAGGAATCGAGAAAAGATCCGTCCTTATTCATGAAATTGAAACTGGAACTCTCTCCTGCAGCCCAGAATGAAAAAAATTTACTCAGAAGCATCCAATATTGTCTCGACGCTCATTCACTCTCACTCGATCAAATTGATTATTTCGTTGGTAATTCACTCCACCTCTTTTTCCCTTTCCGAGATCGATCGTTGTACGTCAACCATCATCTGGCACATGCGGCTTCCGCATTCTTTGCCTCCGGCTTCGATGACGCCGCCATCCTGATCATGGACGGCTACGGCGATCCCGTTGCATCGGGGGAATATGAAACGGTGCTGATCGCTGATGGATCTGGGAACGATTTGCGCGTCGTCTCGACTGTCTCTGGGCAGGTCAGCAACTATTACGACATGGAAAATTCCCTCGGGGTCTTTTATCGAATCGGGACTCTTTTGGCAGGATTCGGTCTATTCGATGAGGGGAAAGCGATGGGGCTCAGCGCCTACGGGAAACCAAAATATTATGAACGTATTGCCGCACATATTTGCTATGGGGATGCAGTTGTGAAGGTTGATAATAAATCGATTTGGGAAGAGCTGTCTCTGGCTATTGTCCCGCGTGATGCATTTGAGGTACGGGCGGATGTTGCCGCTTCTTTCCAGAAACATCTCGAAGAGATCGTTGCTCATTATGCTGACATTGCGAAGAAGAAAACGGGGAAAACACGACTCTGCATAGCAGGCGGCACTGGCCTCAATTGCGTATCGAATGCAAAATTACTGTTAAGTGGTCAATTCGATGATGTTTTCGTCTTTCCTGCTACTGGAGATAACGGCATTTCGCTGGGCAGTGCATACTACTTGGCGCACACGGTTCTCCGTCTGCCGCGAACTCCACAGCTGCCTGCAGCGTATCTAGGTCGCGATTATTCTGATGAAGAATGCGAACGAGCATTGCAAATGTGCAAAGGCCAGGTTGAATACCGGAAAATGACGACGGAAGAGCGCTGCGCTGAAGCGGTGAGGCTTCTACTTGATCACGATATACTCATGTGGTTCCAGGGCGGTTCCGAGATCGGACCGCGTGCACTTGGGCATCGGAGTATCTTGGCAAATCCTGATAATAAAAAAACCAAGGATTACATCAATGAAAAGGTGAAGTTCCGCGAGATGTTCCGTCCTCTTGCACCCATTGTGCTTGAGGATCAAGCATCGAAATATTTTCGCATTCCAAAGGCATCACCCTATATGTTGTTTTCCCCTCCCATTCAGAAAATCACGAAGGAAGTTGCCCCAGCAGTTGTGCATGTGGACAATACCGCCCGCTTGCAGACCCTCAATAAGACCCAGAATCCTATTCTCTACGAAGTCATCAGCCGATTTGGTTCTTCATCCGGATGCCCAATTGTGCTGAATACGTCGTTTAATGGGAAAGACGAACCTATTGTCGAAACCCCCCAGGAGGCAATTCGGACGTTTCTTGGCTCGCCAGTGTCACACTTGTTCTTGGAATCGTTTTATGTGAAAAAATTGCAAATAAATGATCAATCCAAGATGATGCCCGAATTGGAAAGAACTTAAAGAAAAATTGGAACTAAGGTTTCTTTAATTTACCAACATTGATGCCAATTATTATTCCAGTAAAGGCAGTAATAGATGGCATTGGATATGGCCGCACTGTAAATCAATTGATTGATCTATTTGTGAAGACAGAGATGGAGAAAAGAGGAGTGAAGGGTTTTAAGGCTGCTGTCATCGAAATGTTCGATGACAGCAGGAGTCCAATTGTCCATTTAGATGATGATGTGGTCTTCCAATTTGAGTTCAAGGAAGAGGGCATTGCTAATGCCTCGGACGTGGGAAAAGTGAAGTCAATTAATTTGAAGGATGTAAAGAATATCAAAGCAATTGAGGACTCATTAGATCCCAATTCAGCCAAGTGCTACATCATTCAGTGGGGAAAACCACATACTACCGATTGGATTCTCTCTTATGATTTCCGATACAACAAAAAGGTTGCAAAGGAGAAACTGAATAGAGCGCGTGAATTTATAGCGGCTTGCAATAAATTGGATACGTCACGTTCTTTCCATGTACTCGTGTATCTCCTCTGGTCTGCATTGGAATTGATATTAGACGTACGCCTGTGGCTTCTTCCTAATCACAAGCCAACTGAAGAACATAGAGACCGAAGGATAAAACTGGAAAGACTTTCGAAGACCTCTGGCCTTCTGAGCCCTGAATTCTGCAAGGCGTTCAAGTGTTTTTCGCAGCACAAAGATTCGGCACGTTATGCCATTGGAGAAGTAAGAAAAACAAAAAAATTCAACGAACAGCGAATTACAGACACCATCTCTTTGCTAGAGGGAGAACTCAATGAAGACCCCTATCTACAGTTTTAAGAAGCCGAGACCTTCAAAGACAGGGTGCCCCCTTAGATCACCCTAAGGCATCGCTTTGCACGTGCTAGTGTTAACGCCCCACGAAGAATCAACCTGGATATAGCGAAAGTATTGCTGCGTATGGGCACCACGGTCTGGTGCCCGTAGTGGCAGCCCGTGGGAGAATCGAACTCCCGTTACAAGGATGAGAACCTTGCGTCCTAACCACTAGACGAACGGGCCAACGGTGCAAATTGTACGGAGAACAAGCATGCGTGCAAAGGAAGTTCGCGCGAATTGCACTTTGCACTTCCCGGAAGTGCGCTATCCTTTCCCCTATGCGAATCTTCGCACTACAGACGGACAAGCAGAAGATCATCCGGCGCTTCTGCCACGACCACGAAGGTGAGTCCGTAGTCTATTTTACGCACTACCACGGATTATCGTTCCTGTTCCGCGCGCTCAAGGATGTGCTCTACACCATCGCAATCATCGCGATTGGAGCACTGGCAATCTTCCTGAACCTGCACGTGGGCTGGACGTTCGGCATCCTGGGAGGCATCTGGTTCTTCTTCATATTCATCAACCTCATGAAGATTTACATCGACTGGCGGTACGACTTCATCGTCGTGACAACAGATAAAGTGATTCTGGTGGACCAGACATTCCTCTTCAAACAACAAATCATGCCGATACACATAGAAAACATCGGCGGCATCAGCACGTTCACGCAGTTCTGGGACATCTTCCCGTTCGGAGGGATGTTCATCCACCTCAAAGAAGGACTCGGGGGCAAAGATATAGAAATCAGGTACGTGCCGCGTTCGCAGGCTCTGGCGGGGAAAATCTCCGACGTGGTGACGCGCTACCAGCGCCACAACTACCAGAAAGAGTTGTCGGCAAGAGAGTGAACGTCTTCTGCCCTACAGGGATGCCCGGAGGCTCGTAAGCTGCGCCTGCGTGAGGAACGGGCGCAGATCCGCATCTGATGCGTTGCGGATACTCGCAATGGAACCGAACTCTCTGAGGAGGCGTTTCTTCGTCTGCACACCGATGCCCGGGATCTCGTCCAACGCGGAGGAGACTGCATGTTTCTTCCCGCGGGCTTCGCGGTGCCGGTTGGCGAACCTGTGTGCTTCGTCACGCAGCCGCATGAGCAGGAATTTCGCCTGAGAATCCGATGGGAAGAGAACGGACGCCTTCCGTCCGCGGACGAACACTTCTTCTTCACGCTTCGCGAGAGAGATGAGAGGAATATCCAGATGCAGCTCATTGAGCACAGATGCAACCGCACCCAGTTGCCCTTTGCCGCCATCAATGACAAGCAAATCGGGGCGCGACTGTAATGAGAGATCTGCTTTGTGTTCGGAAGCAATCGATACCATCACCACGATATCCGCGAACTTCGGATCAAGTTTCTTCGCTTTCGTGATGGCATCCGCCAACGCCTTCGGCGGAGTAATCACATGGCGGAATCCGACTTCGGCGTAGTATTCCTGCAACGTAGTCTTGGTGATGACATACACCTTCTCTTCCCTGAGCCGGGCAAGGAGTTTGCGAAGGAGGAACTGCCCGAGGCGATCACCGCGATAGGCATCCTTTACCCAGAACGTTTTGAGCTCCGTCACTCCGCCCTTGTGCGTAGAGGAACGTACGAAAGCGACCAGTTCTTCCCCCTTGCGCGCGACGAGGAAATCCTTGTAGCTAATGCCAGCGGGATCCAGATCATCGGGATGTTTGGCAACGGTTTCTTCGATGAATTTCTGTTCCGCCTTACGGGCTTTTCCGAACTTGATGCCACGCCCGTTCCACTGCTTCTCCTCCTGCTTCACATTGCGAACAAGATGCAGGAGCCGGCGCCTGAGCACTTCCTGCAGAGCTGCATAGTCATCCACCTCCCCCTCTTTGAGCGTGCGGATGGTAAAGGAGCGATACTGATCGTTCGCGGTTTTGCCGTTCTTGAGCACCGCCATGCTCCCCACTGTTTCCGTCCCGCTCAGGTGGGAGATGTCGTACCCCTCTATGCGCCTGGGAAGCGTGGAGAGAGCAAGGGCAGCCTGCAGTTCCTTGAGCGTATCCTCGGCATCCTGTTGCGCCGCTTCCCACCGCGCCAGCTGCTGCGCGACTTTCTGCCGCGCATTCTCCTGCGCCATGAGGAGGAGCTGCACTTTCTTTCCGCGCTCAGGCACGGCAATCGTGACGCGCTTTCCCCGGCGCTCACTCAGCCATTCCTCCAGGAGTTCCTGCCCTTCCGGCGCTTCGTCCACGACGACCGTATCGGGAAAATCGGGCGTGGAAGAGTAGTACTGAGGAAGGAACTGCGTGATTGCGGCAGACGGAGCGTCCACATGTCCTGCGAGAGCGAAACTGTGTTCGCCAACCAGCTTGCCGCCGCGTTCGCGCAGGAGCACCACCTGCACGCGGTCTCTGAGGAGCGCCGTGCCGATGAAATCCGTATTCATGCCCGACGTGTCCGAAACGATCTGCCGCTCCTCCAGCTCTCGGACATACTGCAGCGTGTCGCGCAGCTGCGCCGCTCTCTCGAACTTCCGATCGAGAGCGGCCTGCTGCATCTCCTCCGTGAGCTTGCGACGCGCGGCATCATGGTCTCCGCGGAAGAAACGGAGGAGTTGCTCAATCGCCTGCAGGTACTGGGCGCGGCTATAGCTCCCCGTACCAAGCCCGCAGTGCTTGCCGATCTGGCACTCCAGCGGGGGAACGTTGTAGATCGGCACATCCGCATCCGCTCCGCTGCGAGCGATGCGGTTGAGCTTCTCAATCGTCTGGGCCGACGTGCGGTACGGGAACGCCAGATGGAGGGCCTCGAGCAGGCGCCGCACGCTGAACGCACTCACGTACGGACCGAAGTATTTGGCGCCATCCTGCTCCAGCCTGCGCACGACCTCCACGCCGGGGAACGAATCCTGCACGGCGATGCGGACGTAGACGTAGTTCTTGTCGTCCTTCATGAGCACGTTGTACTTGGGCTTGAGTTCCTTAATGAGATTGGTTTCCAGTACCAGCGCCTCCAGTTCCGTCCGGGTAACCGTCACTTCGAGATCGGCGATTTTAGCGACGAGAGACTGTTTCCAAGGCCCCAGAGAATCGCCTTTCGCAGGGAGAACGTAACTCTTGAGCCGGCTGCGGAGATTCTTGGCTTTCCCGACGTAGAGCGCCTCTCCTTTCGCGTTGAGCCAACGATACACCCCCGGAGAAGCGGGAGCTTTGGCAACGATGGATCGGAGTTGTGCGAGATGAGGATTCTTGACGGGAACTACCATGGCAAGCGTATGGTACACTCACTCGCCGCATGGAGAATATGCCACTCGTTTCGGCACTTGTCCTCAATTACAAAAATCCGCAGTACACGGTGAACTGCGTGCAGAACCTGCTCAGGCAGACAATCGCAGACAGAATGGAAATCCTGGTGGTGGATAACCACTCCTCCGACGACTCGATCGGCGTACTGCGCAATCGCCTGGGCGGAAAGAGGAACGTGCGTATCATTGAAACGCCATCAAACCTGGGATTCGGCGCAGGCAATAACCGGGGAGTTCGCTATGCGAGAGGCAAGTACCTCCTGATTATAAACCCGGATACGGAACCGGAGCCGAAAGCTCTGGAACAATTGGTGCACATGATGGAGGAGGATGCAACGATCGGCATTATCGCGCCGAAACTCGAATTTTCAGACAAGAGCACGCGCGACTCTTTTCGCCGATTCCCAAGCGTGACCGATTTTATCATCAAACGCACTCCGTTGCGCCACCTGCTGCACGAACGGCTCAACAGGTACTTGCGCAGGAGCATGCAACCGACCGAAACGTGCGATGTGGAGTGGGTGGTCGGCGCATGTATGCTGGTACGGCGATCACTCTATGAATCGCTCAGCGGATTCGATGAGCGGTACTTTCTCTTCCTGGAAGATACGGATCTCTGCCGTCGATGCTGGGACGCAGGATTCCGCGTGGTCTTTAGCCCGCAAACGATCGCCGCGGACCGCAAGCAGCGGCTGAGCGGAGACGGGTTCCTGCCTATCCTGCTCAAAAAAACAGGAAGGATTCACGTCGTGAGCGCCATGAAGTACTTCTGGAAATGGAGGGGGAAATCGTTGCCAGATACGAGCAGGATCCGCCTTCCGGAATGAATTTCCCGCCCCTTTTAAGTTGACCTATCCAGCACACTTCCGTACCCTTGCGCAGCGATAGATTCATCTATGGAGATGATCCCTTTGTCAGTACAGGCACGCATGAAAGAAAGCACGCCGCAGCAACTCCGCAGGCAGGAGATAGTGCCATGCGTCGTCTACGGGAACGATACGGAAAACATCTCAGTAGAGTGCGACCACAAGACGCTGCTCAAGACCTTTACGAAAGCGGGAGAGAGCACGCTTGTTGAACTCGAAGTGAATGGGAAGAAGATCCCCGTGCTCTTTCATGCAATCACCTTTCACCCCGTCACGGACAAGATTACACATGTGGACTTCTACGCCGTGAACATGAAGAAGGAGATCGAAGCGCACGTACCAATTCACCTGGTGGGAGAATCCCCCGCAATCAAGGAGTTGGGAGCCGTGCTCGTCACATCCGCAGACCACCTGACAATCAAATGTCTGCCGGCGAATCTGCCGCACGCGCTGGAGGCGAACATCTCCTCCCTCGCGGCGTTCGGCGATACGCTCACAGTCGCAGAGATACCCATTCCCCAGGGCATCAAAGTGTTGGAAGATGCGGAACATGTGATTGCGAGTGTGCAGGAACCGCGGCGCGCTGAAGAGGAGACAGTCGCTGCACCGGAAGAGGGCGCGGAAGGAACGGCAGAGGGAGAGGAAGCGAAAGAAGGCAGCGGGGAAGCAAATGCAGAGGAGGGAGGAAAGGAGAAGAGCGCGAGGAAAGAATCTTAAATTGATCAGCCTGCATGCACGCTATGAAGAAGCTCTTCACGCAGATTCTCCTCTTGGCGGTACTCCTGCTCACGCTGCTGGAAGCAGCATTACTCATAGGCGCCACTGCCTCGTTCGAGAATTTCGAAGAGAGCACAATAGGCGCAGTGCAACCGCGGTACACGGGAGAAATACGGAACGGAAACACCTTGTGGCAACGCCTCCTCTCCAATCTACCGCTTGTGCCATTCGGCAAGAGGAAAGTGACGCTGGTCGCAGTCATGATCGAAAACCATGAAGACGCGCGCCCAAACCAGGAGGGATTGGAAAGGGCGCTCCTCGTAGAAGAATGGCTGGTGGAAGGTTTCATCTCGCGTTTCGTCGCAGTCTTCGATGTAAACAGCCTGCCGGAGAGAGTCGGTCCCGTGCGGTCTATCCGACCGTACTTCCTGGAAGGGCTGTTGCCGTGGCGTGTCATACTCTTCCATGCAGGAGGCAGCCCGGAAGCATTGGAAATGGCTGAGCAATCCAAGAGCATGGTTACAATCAACGGCATCTCCGGAACCTACTACAACCACTTTGAACGGGACGCGGCGCTCAACCCGCCGCATGATCTGTTCATCGAACGCGACCAGATGCTGGAAATTGCAGGCGAATTCAAAGAGCACAGAACAGCTTGGCCTCCGTTCACGCACGGATTCGCCAAAGAGGCACCGACGGCCCGGTCAATCAGCATGAATTTCTTCAACCCGGAACACAATGTCCGCTATACGTTCTCTTCCGCCTCGCAGAAGTACGCGCGGTCGAACGGGCGCGTGGACTACCAGGCACGCCCGGAAAACGTCCTCATCCTGGAGATGCCCATAGAAGAAATCGGCGAGCATGGAAGGTTGCAGATACCCGTGAGAGGGCGGGGGAAACTGCTGCTCTTCCGCGCAGGAAACGTGTACGAAGGTACGTGGCAAAAGGGCGGTCCCAATGCCTCCTTCTCGTTCTCAAATATGGAAGGAGAACCTCTCGCATTCTCCAGAGGGCAAACGTGGATGACAGTGCTGCCCACGCTGGAAAGAGTGGAATGGGAATGAGAATCTGCGCTGAATCCGCCGTAGCCCAATTCATCGAACAGTGCCTGCAGAAGAAAAAAGAGGCGAAGGCGGATGGATGACGGTGCTGCCCACACTGGACAGAGTGGAATGGGAATGAGAATCTGCGCTACGCTTTGCGCAGGAAATCCGGCAGGAGCAACGGCGGCTGGATATCGGGAATCTCCTCTACGAGCGAGAGGTCTTCCAGCGCAATGCGACCGATGTAGAGACGGGAGAGCGCACCGCCATCGCGGAGGTACTTCTCGATGGCGCGCAACCCGCGGAAGTACACGATGCTCTTGGTGAATGCGCCCGGCTGCGACGTATCGGAAAGCCCGCGCTTCATTGCAACAGCCTGCAGGAGGGCTTTCTCGGAATCATAACCCAACTCCTCTTGCAGGTACTCCCTCGTTTCGGCAAAGGAATGCTCCATGCCGAAAGCCGCGCCGAGCAGATTGCGGGGCGCATTGTAGCGCTTCTCGTGATTCGGACCGTAGACCAGATTCTGGTTGTGCGTGGCAAGGCCTTCCTGCGTCTCCAGGTACCCGGCGCAGCCGCGCCGGAAGAGCGCGTAAGGCTGGAGCGCTCCGTTCTCTGCAATGAGTATATGCGTCTCAATCTCATGCTTGATGAGGGCATCAATGTGCAGGGGGGTAAACTGCGCATTCTCGCGTAGGTAGATGGATTGTCCGCCCACCGTGCAATCTGCAACGACCTTGCTGCGCAACGACACCGTCCACTCATGCAAACCATACTGTTTCAATGCTCCCTCAAAACGCTCTTTTGCTTCCTCCGAAGAGAGACATGCATCCGATGAAGGCGGCAAATCACAGGCGCTGCGATTGTGCAGAACGGCGCTCGCAGCGCGAATGAGGGAAGAAGTCGGCTTGCCGTAGAGCACGGCAGAAAGCGAGGTAAACCGCGCCGCATCCCCGCGAGCCTGCAGGAGCTCTATGCGTTGCAGGAGCTCGGCGCGTTTCTTCTCCAGCAGGAACCCGATTGCGCAGTCGCTGTCCACCGGCTCCTGCAGGCGCCGTACCACATCCGCAAGATCTGGGAGCTGCGGATAATAGAAGACGGGGTTGTAGCGTCGGTCTGCCCGCAGGCGTTGCAACTCTTCAACAACGTTGGAAGGTTTCAGGTACTTGAGTAACAGTAAATCCTTATCATACTGACCCAACACGCGGTCAACCGCATGAAAATCCTGTTTCACGGTAGAGTGCCTGACGGAACCCGACCGTTTCCTGGAAGGATCTATCAGAAAATCGGAGAGGTCGCGCCGCCCGATCACGACGCGCTCAGAAGTTCCGGGAGCAGAGAGACGATGCACGAGCGTCTGTATCTTCTTGCCGCTGAGAGTGAACTTCACGCGATACGTGCCCGCCTGTACGTCAACCGGCTCAGCGGCGCCGTGCTCCAGCAGTTCGCCAAGAAGGTCTTCTGAGAACTTCGTTCGTTCCCGATCGGGAGCAATGAGGCACGGTTCCTCAAACGTGCTCCCTCCTGCAGCAATCGTAATCACCTCTTTGAGACCCAGAACCGGACGATCGTCCGGAGTTGCTTCCTTGCGCTTGCGCTTCTTCACCTTCTCGCCGAAGAGATCCTGCCCGATGCGTACGCCTTTTTCGGGTGAACTGACAGAGAGTCCCTGCACGCGCTCGAGGCGCGCCCGGAGCGGAGCCAGATTAGCGATCTGCACGCTCAGACCCGCGCGCGCGTTCACTTCCAGAACAGCGGGACCAATCTGCTCATCAATAGTCACGTCAACCGCGAGGTACCCGATGTTGGTGACATGCTGAATTTTCGAGCAGACAAGCAGTATTTCATCCCATTGGGGAATTTGGTGCCCGGAAGGAGATCCTCCATGGGGCAGCTCCGAAATCATGTGATGGTACTGGGCAGCGTAGGTCGTCACCCCTTTCGCAATGTCGATACCGATTCCTACGCCCCCCAAATGGAGGTTTGCTTTCCCCTCGCTCTCCGCAGTAGGGATGCGGAGCATCGCCATAACCGGAACGAGATTGAATACAATCACGCGTATGTCGGGCAATCCGACCGGCCGGAACGGGGTGAAGCACTCATGCGGATAGAGAATCTGCTCGAAGAACGCAGTGTCGCGCCGACCCCCGAGGGAGAACTTGCCGTCGAGGATATCCTCAATGTGTTCCGTGAGTTCCTCCTGCGACATCGCTCCATTGCCGCTGCGGAGAAAATTCCCCTGCTTGTCACGCCCCTTCAGAATGACGATCCCCTCTCCTCCGAACCCGCTGTTAGGCTTGAGGACACATTCGTTGGGAAGCTTGGAAAAATCGAAGACATGGAGCTGTTCCCGCGTCTCTACGCGCGCGTAAATCTTCGCCGCAGGAATGCCTCGTGCCATGAGGAACGCCTTTGTCTTGAGCTTATCATCAGCCATCGCAATGGCCTTCTTGGGATTGAACGGCTTCACGTAGAGGAGGTTCCTCGCGTTGATGCCGAGCATGCCGTGGTGCGAAAGGATGTGGGTGAACATTATTCCTCCTGCATATGCTTGAAGACCTCGCGGAAACGGAAGTACTCCACAAGCCGCAAGCCTGTCCATCTGCCGAGAATCACATTGCAAACCAGCGTGAGGAGAATGAATTCCGGATACGCAAGCACGAGGGACTGCAGCGCGTTAGACTGCACAATGAACACGCAGAGCAACGACGCGAGCACTGTTTCTCCGATACCGAGAATCGCGCTGTACCAGCCTTCTTCCGCCTTCATATTGAGGAAACTCTCCGAGAGAGTGGACATGATGAGGAGGATGAAGATGGTGTCTCCGGAGAGCGTGAGCCCAAAGAAAGCGCCGATCCCCAGAAGCAGGAGCAGCGTAATGCTCACGACGGTCAGAATGATGGCGACTTTCGGAATGTACAGGAGACGCCAGCGCCTCATGGCTGCGCGTGTCGCATAGCCTGTGACGAGAATGAAGAGGAGGAACGAAACGCCGATGGGCCAGCCGAGCGCCAGGAAACTCAGTGCGATGACTGAGGGCATGTAGAGGCCGAATGTCGTCACGCCGACCACCTGCTTGAGGAATGCGAGAATCGTCGCAATGACAGGGAGCATGAGGAGTAGGATGACAGTCATGCTCGAAACGCCATGCGTGAGCATGTAGTTCACCAGCGAAGAGAGCAGGTTCCACGGCCTGACTGCCGTGCTGGATTCATCGACAACGAGAAAATCGAAATCCCACTGCGTTAAGCGATCGAGAAACTCGTCCGGATTCGCGACCGAGAAGAGCGCGCTCAGCGCCTCTCTGCGCGTGACGATGATACGGTCCGGCCTGAGGATGGAAAAGGGTCCGCGAGCCGTGCGCGCGAGCGTGTTGAGTCCGCGATCCGTCAGGAGAATGACCGTCTGCCTCTGGAGCTCTGCGAGGCGGTCGTCATCCTTCTCCAGCGTATGCAACAGTGCCTGCAGGCCGGAGATGCCATCAGACCAGATCACGATGGACTCCGCTCCAGACAGCGCACCCACCTCCTTCTTGATGACGTTCGCAAGCGTCTTCTCATCGCCGATCGGAATGCCTCCCGCATCCGGGCGAATGACGCGAAGGAAGGTGCCGTTCTGCTCAGCCTCCCGCTGGTGAAAGACAATCTTCTCCGGCGGCACGGCAGCATCCGCTATGAGAATAATCTTCCTCTCGTACACAGTAATCGTATGTTCCGCTTCCGCACGGACTTCCTCACCGTTCACGCGGGAAGTGATAACGAGGCGAATCAGGGTGGTACCCGGCTTCTCCGGCGTGTACACGGCCTCAATACTCCTGCTGATCGGCTGGGAGACGCCCTCGCGGTACCAGCGGTACTGCGCCTGCTCATCCGCGCCCACGCTGGCAGAAGCATCCAGAACCACTGTACGGCCTACCGCCACATCCGTAGGTCCCGTAATAGCTGCAGTGATCATCGGCGCCGCCTCATGCTCGGCATCATCCGGAACTTCCTGCGCCTGTGCCGACAGAGCGCCAAGGGAAAGAGAGATGCCGAGGAGGAAGGACGCCGAGAGTTTCCGCATGCGAAAATTGAGGAAAGGAAAGAGCCGCATCACCGGGAACGCGGCAGCAACGTGCGCTCTTTGTACTTCTTCACCTGGGGCTCCAGCTTCTCGATGCAACGATCTACTGCTTCCACGACATCGGGGCGCCGAGATTCCGCCCGGAGCATTTTACCAGGCAGATCGAGCGTGACGGAGACCTTGATCTGGTCTCGATCCTTCTTCGTGCTGCGTCGCTCCGCATCAATGCGTATGGAAGAAGCTTCATCTTTCACGCGCTTGCAGTACGTCGCGAGTTTTCCGATTTTGCGCGCGATGACGAGGAATTCGCGGTCAGTGTAGTGGAAATCCTTCTCGAAATGTTGGACGTTCATAGAGAGGAGAAAAAGATGGAAAGAGAATAGCATGGCTGGTCCAAGAACGCAGCCCCTTATGCATGAGGATACGCACCGCGTGATCAGGATCACAGATCCATGGCAAATATGCTGAAGCAGCTGTAGACAACGCCGCCACGCGACAGTATCGTAAATGCATCTTATCCCTCACCCAACCAACTATGTGGTCCAATGACGATGGCAAAGGCGGTTGCTGCGGCAGTTGCTGCGGATTCACCTGCGGTGGCGGCGGCTGCGGCTGCGGCAGCTGCTAAGAACCGACCTACAGCAAAAAAGAGAGGGCCTGCATGCGCAGGCTCTTTTTTGCACTCAGCGCACGCGCACATGCATCCAGTACACATTGAGCTGCTCCATAGAGGTGCTGCGCTGCCGCTCGCGGCGCGCAGCATGCACGCGCACGGACCTGTCTCTGCGCAGTGTAAGGAGCGCGTGCAGTGCGAATCCTGCAAGAAGAAGGAGTACGCCAATGAGCATCTGAGAGGCAAAACCGCTCCACAACGTGGCGGGAGCGGCGGCATGCAGATCCGCCTGTTCGAAGAGGAGTGCGCCCTGGCCGGTCACTTGTGTGATTTCCTGCGCCCACGTTTGCTGCTGTGCAGCAACGACCAAGAGGAGCATGCCGGCTGTGAAGCATGCGGAGCGGGAAAAGCAGAGGATTCTGTGTGTATTTGACATAATACGAATATATTATACTGCATAATTACAGTAGGTGCAAGAACACGCGGAACGTACACAACGAGCACAGAGTACAAAAAAGTACAAAATGAAAAGAGAAAAACAGGTCAAAAGTGAAGAATGAAAAAATCTTTCTTGGTTAATATTTTTCATTTGTCTTCCACTTTTCATTTCCTCTTTCCCACTTTTTATTCCCGCGTTCTTCCTTTGCACGTATGCTTGTTCTCCGTACAATTCGCAACGTTGACCCCACGTGCCCGGCGAAGTCAGCCGCGGCTGACGAAGTCGGATCGCCCGGTCTAACACGTATCTTTCACAGCAATGACCCCATCGTCTACCAGCCGTCGCTCTCGCTACGCTTGAGCTGTGGCCGGCAGGGTGGTTAGGACGCCAGGTTTCTTGCCTCGCCGTAGCGCGCAGCGCGAAGGAGGGTCATCCTGGTAACAGCAATGCGATCTTTTCTTTGCGGCCCCATCGTCTAGTGGTTAGGACGCCAGGTTTTCATCCTGGTAACGGGAGTTCGATTCTCCCTGGGGCTGCCATCCGTCTTTGTCAGCCGCGGCTGACTGCGCCGAGATGGCAATTTCATCTATTTGA
>JAQVVD010000044.1 GCA_028699155.1 Candidatus Peribacteraceae bacterium
CGAAGTTCCCCCCCACGGTACGCACAACGTGACCAACGTCATGCTCGCAATTGCTGTCGCACAACACGAAGGACTCCGCCCCGCGGCAATTGCATCGAAACTCCGGAGCTTTTCACCACCCGCGCACACCTTCGATGTGCGCGAGGAGAAGGGAGTGACACTCCTAGACGACACGCACAACGCGAGCCCAGCGAGCTTCGCGGCAGCAATCGCATGGGCAAGGAGCCAACCGGCCGAGCACAAGGTGCTCCTCACAAACGGTCTCATTGAACTCGGTGCAGAGGAATACCGCATTCACACGGAACTCGGCACCCAGGCAGCACCAGTGTTCCAGCGAGTCATCTTCCTTTCCCCGCACCGTGCCAACGCCTTCCAGGAAGGGTACGGCCGCCGCACAGAATTCCTTGGGAAACGGACGCAGCGGGTAGAATCCAGATCGCTCCTGGTGTGCGTTGGACGCATGTCATCGCAGACCATCCGGCGAATGCTTCCTGTGTGATGCAGCAGCGACCCATCCACCATACCTTCGGCCCCCTCGCGACGCGCGCGCAGGTTGCGCGCGCATTCGCACTGCAGTTCCTGCCATGGAAGTGGCGGAGGGGACCGGAAACAGAGATGCTGCGCACCGATCTGGAGCAGCTCTTCCCGCAGCAGCGGGCAGCGCTCTTCGACACAGGCCGTGCCGCACTGCTCGCGCTCCTGCAAGCACTGGAACTCCGGAGCGGTGACGAAGTGATCGTACAGGGGTACACGTGCGCCGTCGTACCCAATGCGATCCGCGCGGCAGGGGCCACACCGGTGTACGTGGACATCAACCTACGCACGCTCACACTGGATCCCGCGCTCGTGCGGGCAGCCATCACGCGCAAAACCCGCGTCGTAATCTGCCAGCACACATTTGGGATTCCTGCCGACGTGAGCGCACTCCGGCTCATCTGTGACGAAAAAGATATCGCACTCGTCGAAGACTGCGCGCACGTGCTCCCCGACGCACCATCGGAGAGAATCGGCGCAGTGGGAGATGCGGTACTCCTGAGTTTCGGAAGGGACAAAGCAATATCGGGAGTCACGGGCGGCGCCCTGCTCACCCGGCACTTTCTCCTCGCAAAGAGGCTCCGCGATGCGGAGACGCAGGCGAGAGATCACACCCTGTGGACGATCCTGAATCTCATTGACTACCCCCTGCGCTACGCATGGGCGCACGCAATCTGGAAGACCCACCTCGCGAAGATCTACCTGAGAGGATGCCAGTGGCTGCGTCTGTTGCCCCCGGTACTCACGCAGGCAGAGAAAGCGGGAACGCCGTCACAAATCCTTTTTAGAATGCCGAACGCATGCGCTGCGCTCGCACTGGACCAGCTCCACACGCTCACGAGACTCAATGAGCAGCGCGCAACGATTGCCTCACTGTTCGCGCAGGCAGCCAAGGAACACCGCTGGCCAGTCGTGAAGGGAATTCTCGCTGCAGCAGCACCACAGAAATTCCCTCTCCTCATCCCAAATGCCGCAAAGGTGCGCACCACACTCAAGCAACAACAGATCTACCTCGACGACGGATGGTGTGGCGCCGTGGTGAATCCACCCACTGTCGACCAACGTGCTGTGGGGTACGAGCGCGGCATGTGCCCGCACGCTGAGAAGGTTGCACAGGAAATTCTCACGCTCCCGACGCACCCCACGATGAGCGTGATGCAGGCCAAGCAACTCGTGCAGGTGCTGGCCGGACTGCTCTGAAGATGGGAGAATGTGCGCCATGACTGGGCAGGAAGCCACGAACCAGCAGGAATGGGATGCGTTCTTATGTGCGCAACGCTTCTCACCGTTCCTTCAGAGCTGGACAATGGGCGAGGTGTACCGCGACACGGGGCAGGAACCCATCCGCCTGGAGATCCGTGAGGGGAACGAGCTGATCGGAATATGCCAATGTATCATCGTGCCTGCACGGAGAGGAAAGCATGTAACAGTCCCCTACGGACCGGTCGTTTCGAACTTCGAACTTCGAACTTCGGACTTCGAAACAAAACTCATATCGGTTTTGAAAGATATCGCACAAGCACACAACTGCTCCTTCATCCGCATCAGTCCTTTTTGGCCCGTATCCACTCCGCCGATCCTGGGAACGAAGTCCTCCACCCTCCATCTGCTGGCAGAACATATTTGGTATCTCCCACTCACCGAACCAAATCCATGGAAGCAGCAAACTCGTCAGGCAGACCAACGGATGACTCCACGCTCACAAGAGGAAATACTGCAGGAGATGCGCCAGAACACGCGCAACCTCATTCGGCGTGCTGAGCGCGACGGTGTGGCAGTCATGGCCTCAGATGACCCTGTCCGCGATCTTTCAATCTTCATAGATCTGCATGAAGAAACAAGGAGACGGCATCACTTCACGCCGTACACCAACGAGTTCTTCCGGTCTCAGGTGAAACGGTTCAGCGAGCGCCACGAGTGCACCCTCTACCTTGCCAAGTATCAGGGTGAAATAATCGCCACATCAATCCACATGCACATGGGGGGGGAAACCAGCTACCACCATGGAGCAAGC
>JAQVVD010000014.1 GCA_028699155.1 Candidatus Peribacteraceae bacterium
CCTTCGCACAAGTTTTCTCTGTATTTGAAGGAGTGTGAATTCCGGTTTAATCATCGGAACGAAAATCTGTATACTGTTCTTCTGTTAGTCCTCAAAAAATTCTAGTTTCCTAGGGGAGAGCCTAAATATTTTTTTATTCATTTGGTGTTATCCTTAAGAACTTCCGTTTTCCCACCCGTACGATCACCTCCTTCACTGATGCTCCGGCGGCCAGGCCCTCCTCAACTTTTGCATCAATAGAAGTCACCGGCTGATCATTCACCCTGATACCACCCTGCTCAATAAGCCGCCTCGCTTCTGACTTGGAGGCGATGAGCTTCTCTTGCACCAGCACATCGATGAGCAGCGTTCCCTCCTTCACCTTCACTTCCGGCATATCCTCGGGCAGGCCGCCTTCTTTGAAGACACTGATGAATTCCTGTTCCGCAGCGAGTGCCGCCGCTTCCCCGTGGTAGATCGTCACGATCTCGCGCGCCAGGCGCGCCTTGGCATCGCGGGGCTTGCCCTTGAGGATCTTCTGTACCTCCTCCATCGGCACATCCGTGCAGCACTCGAAGTACTGTGCCATCAGATCATCGTTCACAGACAGCACTTTGCCGTACATGTCATTGGGCTCATCTTCTATGTAGATGCAGTTGCCGTACGTCTTGCTCATCTTGCGCCCATCGGTTCCTTCCAACAGCTTGACCGTGAGCACGAACTTCTCACGCTTGCCGAATGCCTTCTGCAGTTTTCTGCCGCAGAGCATGTTGAAGAGCTGGTCGTTCCCGCCGATTTCGCAGTCCACATCCAGCACCACGGAGTCGTATCCCTGCATGAGCGGGTACAGGAATTCGTTCGGGCTGACTGGATCTTCCTCCAGCAGGTTCTTCTCCGAGAGCTTGAAGGAGTGGCTGCACTCCGGGCACTGCACAGTCGCCCTGCTCTGCTTGAGCTCCTCGAGGTTCGTGTCCGTTGAACGTGCGACGGGGAAGACCGTGCTGCACTTGGGGCAGGTGGTCTTGAAGGACATGCGCTTGCGGAACATGTCCCGCTGGAGCATCTGCTGCACCGTGAAGTGCTGGGAGAGCCCCATGATGTCTGCGAAGTTCATCTTCTCCAGCCACTCGTGGTTGTACACGACCCGCAGATTCGTAAAGTCGATGATCCTGCCCGCCTGCTCCATGTACGTTTCGAAGTTCCTCTGCACATCTTCCTTCGTTAAGGGTTTGCGCATGGCATCCTGACCCGTCGGATCGCCCACCATTGCCGTGAAGCTCCCGATGAGGAGGATCATCTCGTGCCCGGCATCCTGGAATGCTTTGAATTTGCGCAGTGGGACGGCGTGGCCCAGGTGGAGCTTGGAGCCCGTGGGATCAATGCCCCAGTAGATACGGAGCGGTTTGCCGGATGCGAGTTTCTCCTCCGCGAGCTTGCGGGGAACGACTTCGTTGACGGCACGGGTGAGGAGGTCTGATGGAGTACGCATTGGCAGCACGATACCATAGGGCAGAGGCGAGGAGTAGGCATCCTCCTGTCATCTTGTCCTGTGATGGTGCAGAATACGGCGGTGCAACAGTTTCCCGTCACAGCGAAACAGCGCCTCGATCTCTTCCTCGTCGCAGAGGCGGGCTTAAGCCGTGCCAGGGTGCAGGGGCTCATCAAGGAAGGACGCGTGAAGGTCAATGGCCACGCGGTCACGAAGGTCGCGCAGGTGCTGCATGCGGGGGAGGTCGTCGTGCTCGCTTCCTCTGATCATGTGCCCAAAGACAGTGCGGTGACCTGGCCTGCGGATCTCAAACTCACGGTCCTCTACGAGGATGATGCGTGTCTCGTCCTCAATAAACCTGCCGGGTACGCGGTGCATCCCGCGCCGACGACGAAGGGAGAGAAGACGATCCTCCACGGGGTGGCGCACCTCTTCAACGCGCGCTCACTCCCCTTCTCCGCCGATGCGGTGCTGGTGCATCGGCTCGATCGCGAGACGACAGGCTGCCTGCTCATCGCGAAAACCGCGGAGGCGCACGGCGCGCTGCAGAAGCAGTTCGAGGAACGTACCACGCGCAAGACGTACCTCGCGCTCGTTGCGGGTGTCCCGCAGCCGCCGGAGGCGGTGATCGACGCGCCGGTCGGGCGGCAGCTCACCGACCGCACCCGGATGTCCGTGTTCAAGACATCCGTGAGCCGCGAGGCGAAGACAACGTACAGAACGCTGAGTGCATCACAGGGCTGCGCGTTCCTTGCGTGCGACCTGCACACCGGGCGCACGCACCAAGTGCGCGTACACCTCTCCTCCATCGGGCACCCGATCCTCGGCGATCCCACTTACCGTTCTCCGGAGAGCGAGAAGCTCACGGAGGAATTTGCCGTGCAGAACCTCTGCCTCCATGCGTGGCAGCTCACATTCCGCTCTCCCGCAGACGGGGAGAAGCACACGGTGGAAGCGCCGTTGCCTGCAACGTTCAAAACAGCAATTCAATCCGTTGGAGTGGAGTTTGTGCATAATGAGTCGTGAGTTGTGAGATGTGAGTGAGCTTAAGACTCACATCTCACAACTACCCCCGCGGATCGAACTCGATCACGTACGTGAAACGGTCGAGAATCTTTCCGTCCGCGTCACGCGCAACGATCTCGTACGCGTTCTCGCCGCGTTTCATCGTGTTGAGCTTCGTGCTCGCGATGTAGTTCCAGTACAGCTTGCCTATTTCGTAGAGCTGCAGCTTGTACCCGTTCACCCACACGGAGTTCGTGCCTGCGGGGACGGTGCCTTCGATGAGGAACTCAATCGCATCGGTGCCGCTGGCCGTGTGCCGCGTCCCCGGCGTCGGCGCCGTGACGGAGATCGTTCCGGGCTGCAGAGGATCGTTGTCCGGCAGCGCCGTCGGTTCGATCTGTCCGCCTTCGCCGGCGCTCTCTTCCGGATTCCCGGCAATGACACCCTCCGTCTCCCCGCCCAGGACGATCTTCATCGTCACAGGCTCGCTCTTGTATCCTCCTTGATTGATTGCCACTGCGGTGAACGTATTCTCCCCCAGTTTCAGGTTGTCTAAGTTGGTGCTGGCGAGGTACTTCCATGTCTTGTCGCCGGGCGAGAAGAACTGCAGGCGGTAGTCATTCACGATGACGCCGATTGCGTCTGCCGGCGCGCTGCCGGTGATTTCGAACTGGGTGCGCTGCGTCTGGTACGTCTCGCCGTCTTTCGCCGGCGTAAGGAAGTGCGGCGGCTCCGGCGGCTCCCGATTGCGCAGCACCGTCCTCATCGTCTCCGCCATGGTAATGCCGTCTTTGTCCGTGGCGATGATGTTGATCGTCGCCTCGTCTTTGTCCGGCAGCGTGATTTCCAATGCGAATGCGCCTGCACTGTCAATCGGGGCCGCGTACCCGTTGATCTGCACGGCGGTCACCATTTCCGGATTGACTAATCCCTTCACTTCCAGGCTCGCCGTCTGCACGGCCTGCCGGTCCGTGGGTTGCGAGACAGAGAGGATTGTTCCTGTAGGCATCACTATCGGATCATCTTCCTCCTCCATCGTCGTTTGGGGTTGGTCGTTCTGCCGGTGCAGCGCGAATGCCTGTCGGCTCTCTTCCAGGAACGGCGCCGCGAATGCACGCGGGTCAAGGGCGTTCCTGAATGCATACAGGTCATCTCCTGCGTTCAGAGGGCCTTCCGGCAGCGAGAAGAGCTGCCCCTCGCCCACGATCAGCGGTTGTTTGGCGCCTGCGACCTGCACGGTGCAGCCGATTCCGTCGCCGTCGAAGACGCTGATCGAGCGTTCCGTGATGAGCGCTTCGGTTCTGGTCGGCAGGCTGATGCGCAGCATGCCTGTCGTGACGAGCCGCAGCATCGTGCCGGAGAATGCCTGCGTCGTGGGAGTGGCGATCCATACACTGCCGCTCTCCAACTGCGCCGAGAGCTGCGATTCGTCATCGTTCAAGTCGCTCTCGACGATGCGAATCGTGGTGTCCTCTCCCAGCCGCATGTACGTGCCGTCGAAGAATGCCAGTGTGGCATTGGCATTCGCCCCCGTCGTGACACGGTCTTCGGGATAGAGCTTGAGTGACTGGTCTGCGCGTTTCCACTCGTCGTTTTCTATAGAGACGCGCACGATGCCGCGCTCCTCCGGCGTGAGCGCGATCGCCATGCTGTGGTTCTGTCCATAGCCGAAGAGCCCGATGAACCACGATCCCACCAGGTAGACGAGCGCGACGACGATTAGCAGACCGATGAACGGGCGGTACCGCGTCCAGGGCGGCCGTCTCTCCAGATACATGGGCCGGTGGCAGTGTCGTCGACGCATAGGAAAGGAATGGTCTACCATAGTACGTAGGTTCTCCTGTCGCGGACAAGGCGAATATTCTTCACAGTGAACACATTTCCTACTCTCTTGACGAAGAACCAGGAACCACTATCCAGGAACCAACGAAAGAATGCAGTTCGTTATACCGTCACTCGTTCCACCTCCGTCCTGGAGGTCAGCGATGCGTCGATGACCATCTGCCCCCATTCCTTCATGGTCTTGTAGCCGCCCTTTTTCGCAGTTGCCAGGATGGCGTCCGATGTCTCGTTCATCAGGATCAGGTTGCGGATCTGGTCATCGACGACCAGGAGTTCCGGGATGGCGATGCGCCCGCCGTACGTCTCCCTCGCCGCCGGGTCGTACGTTGCGTCTTTCGTGCGGTACTCCTCCTTGAGCGTGCGCACGAGCCGTTGCGCCAGCACGCCGCGCAGCGACGGTGCGAACGTGTACGGGCTCACTCCCATGGAGAGGAGGCGCGGGATCGCTTCGATTGCGGAATTCGTGTGGAGTGTGGAGAGCACGATGTGCCCCGTGAGCGCCGCATCAATCGCCGTCTGCGCTGTTTCCAGGTCGCGGATTTCCCCCACGAGGATCACATCCGGGTCATGGCGCAGAATCGAGCGGAGTCCGGAAGCGAACGTGTAGTCGTGCGTGTGGTCCACCTGGCTCTGCACGATGCCGGGCAACTCGTACTCGATCGGGTCTTCCAGTGTGATGATGTTGCGCGATTTGCCGACCTGCGTGCTCAGGAGCGCGTAGAGCGTCGTCGTCTTTCCCGAACCGGTCGGTCCCGTGACCAGGAAGAGGCCGTTTGGCATGTTCGCGATGTCTACCATCTGTTGGTGGAGTTCCGGGGGAAATCCCAGTTGCTCTAAGGGGATGATCCCTTTCTCCGGGTCCAGCAGTCGGAGCGTGAACGTTTCGCCGAAGCGCGAGGGGATGCTCGCGACGCGGACGTTGACCTGCCTGCCCGGCGCATCGAAGGTGTACTGCCCGTCCTGGGGGACGTTTGTCAGGTTCAGCTTCAGTTTGGATTTGAACTTCACGCGGCGCACGTAGTCCTCGTAGTCCTTGTGTGCGATCTTTCCCAGCAGCTCCAGCATGCCGTGCAAGCGTACTTCCAGCCGAACGAAGTCCTTCTCGGGCGAGGTGTGAATGTCCGAGATTCCCTCGGACACGCTGTACTGCTCCAGCGCCTGGAGCAGCTCTTCGCCTTTCATGGCCTCCCATGTATTATTTTCAGGCATTTCATAGTATTGTACCAGAAAATGCTGTTCTTTGCCATGCCTGTGCACTACGTGTCTCTTATCTGGCACTTTTTTTAAAAAAGTGCCCAAAAACTTTGTCCGTTCCAGACTCGCGCAAAGCCATCGCACATGTCCCAATCTGTGCGCACTCTCAACCAAGATTGCTAAAGCAACTTGGCATTCGAGTGCTAACAAGATGTCCATACCGTGCTGCTTTGCGCTCAAACATATGGAACGGACGAGTATTGGACACCTCATTCTGTCGATCATTACGAGTACAGTTAGGAGGGTAAAGGGGGTTTGGGGGACTCAGGGAACCGGATAAGGTTCCCCTAGCCCCCCGAGGAAAAAAATATGCTATCCTCTGCGCTCACGTGCGGTACCGTCCATCCCACCAATTGAGCGAGACGCAGCGCAAGCGGTCGTTGCACCGGCGCATGCTGCTCGTGCACGTGCTCTTTGGGTTCTGCCTGCTCATGATCGTATCGCGCCTGCTGGAACTACAGCTGCTGCGCGGATCCGAGTACCGGGCGCTCGCCCAGTCGCAGCACTACGGCGGCGTGGCGCTCCCCGCGAAGCGCGGCGAAATCCTGAGCGTGAACGCCAAGACGGGTGAGACGAGCATTCTCGCAACCAATACGACGCTCGATCTGCTGTACGTGGATCCGCTCGTTACCGATGACCCCACGCTGATCGCAGAATCGCTCTCCGATCTGCTGGTGACGGAGGAGTTCTACGCGCTCTGTAAACAGGGCAACAGCGAGTGTCCCCGTGAACTCATGCCCTTCTTCACGCAGGCGTTCGATCCTATGGCACGCGTACAGGTGCTCATGGAGGGGGATATCTATGAGCCATTGCCGCAGAATCCCCTGCCCATCGACGAGAGTGCATTCTCCGATCTCACGGAGGTGCGGCGGCTGTTTGCCCGCGCCATCGAGAAGCGCATCAGCGAAAAGCGCGTACGCTACGTGCCGCTCCTCTACGGGGCCAACAAGCAGCAACTGCGCGCTGTGGAAGAACTTGCCATTCGCGGCGTTTCCGTCTCGTGGGAGAGTCGTCTCATCTACGCCGACCCCGAGCAGGTGGATCAGCTGCGCGTTGCGGCGATCGCACGCACGCTGGCGGATCCGTTGGGCTTAGATTCCGCAGTGCTCTTCTCGAGTCTGCGCAGCCGTCCGCTTCGGTACGCGGCCATCATGCGCAAGTTGCCTGCCAAGCTCTCAGCACAGATTCGTTCTCTCAAGGCGGATTCGCAGGAACTCACTGCCGCCAAGCGCGCGCAGGCGCCCAATAGGGAGGCCGCTCAGCGCATTCAGGATCCGTTCCGTTGCGTTGCGCTTCTCCCCGAACACTGGCGCTACTACCCCGACGGGACCGTTGGATCGCACGTCGTAGGATTCCTGAATGCCAACCAGGAGGCCCAGTACGGGGCGGAACGTACCTTCAACCCGCATCTCCGTGGGCAGGAGGGGCGCATCATCGCCGTGAGCGATCCGACAGGCGGGCAGATCGTGACGGGCGACCAGACGGTGGTGGATCCGCGCGACGGCGATACGGTTGTGCTCACGATTGATCGTTTCATCCAGAAGGAAGCCGAGCGCCTGCTCGCCGAAGCCGTTTCGCAGTACGATGCGGACAGCGGACAGATCATCGTGATGGATCCCAAGACGGGCCGCATCCTCGCCATGGCGAATGCGCCCGTCTTCGACGGTAACCAGTACAGCGCCGTCTTCGAGAAGGAGCCGATCGTGCTGAGTGAGAACCAGCGGCGTCAGGTAGTGGTGGAGCTCTACCATCCAGAGGAACACTCTTTCATCATCAAGGCGTACGCGGATGACATCTTCACCGCCTCGGGTCGATCGCTCCTCTCCAAGGAGAAGCAGGATGATCTTGCGGCGCTCGAGAATCTCTACGACCTCCGGGATATCGTGCGTTACTACTTCTACATCGGCGAGAACAGCCGCCGTGAGATCTTTCCCACGGACCGGCCCGATGTGTGGCTCAAGTACAAGAATAACCTCGGGGTCGGCGCGTATCTCAATAACGCGATTCAGGGCATCTACGAGCCGGGGTCCGTGTTCAAGTCGGTCACGATGGCCATCGCGCTCGACCAGGGCGAGGTGGTGCCGACGGATGTGTACGACGATATCGGCCCGGTCGAGGTGGATGAGTACACGATCAAGAACGCGCTCAATGCGTACTACGGAAAAGTGACGATGACCAACTGCCTGGAATTCTCAATCAACACCTGCATGACGGATGTTTCTTCCAAGTTGGGGAAGAAGCTCTTCCATCGTATGATCGAGCGCTTCGGGTTCGGCGCGATCACGGGCATCGAGCTGGAGGATGAGCTCCCCGGAGAAGTGCAACCGTGGAAGAAGTGGAGCAATGCGTTGCTCGCCACCGCATCGTACGGTCAGGGTATTTCCTCCACCCCGCTGCAGGTGATCACCGCCTACACGCCGCTGGCGAATCGCGGCAAGCTCATGCGTCCGATGATTGTCGACCGCATCCTCCGGAGCGACGGAACTGTCACCAGTATGGAACCGCACGTCGTGGACCAGGTCATCCGACCGGAGACGGCGGACACCATCACCGCGATGCTCACGAGTTCCGTGAACGTCGGGTTCGCCAAGGTCGCCAAGGTGCCCGGGTACCGCATTGCGGGCAAAACGGGAACGAGCCAGATCGCAGGTCCGGGCGGCAAGTACGAGACGGGCACGGGTTCCACCATCGCCACCTTCGCGGGGTACGCACCCATCGAAGATCCCAAGTTCCTCATACTCGTCAAATTCGACCGTCCCCGCAAGGACGAGTACGGATCGAAGACTGCAGGCCCCGTCTTCCAGAAGATGGCGGCGTTCCTGTTCAAATATTATGGCATACCGCCGGATGATCTTTAGCAGGGCAAGGCTCCTGTGAACATTCTGCGCACTTGTTCCATTGCTCGTTCCTGCAATTGGCGGACACGTTCGCGACTAATGCCCATGTCTTCCGCAAGTTCCCCGCGCGTTTCCTGTTGGGACGTAAATCCGAAGAGCCGGCAGATGATTTCACGTTCACGTTCCGGAAGAGCTGCAACCGCTTTCCTTACCATTGCATGTTCCTCTTTGCGTATGAGTGTATTTTGTGGGCATTCATTGTGCGCATCCTCCTGTTTCAGGGTTGTCTGGCCTGATCTGTGCCCTAGGCGTGTTGCACGGATTTTCACGGCATGCATGCGGGAATAGCCTATGCTGGCACACACATCTTCTTCGGTATAGGCGGTATTGCCTTGGCACAAGTGTTTTTCTGCTTCATTCCATTTCTGCGTCACCTGTTTTGCATACAGCGATGAGATGTGTTTCTGCTTATACCTGCGCTCATTGGCTTTGCGCATTCCCATGCAGATCCATGGGACTATATAGGTATTGAATCTGTAGCGTGCATCGAAACGTTTTTTGTGCAATTCTTCGAGCATTGCTACGTTTCCTTCCTGGATCAGGTCATCTGTGTCCATGTGTGCGCATGGACTCTCTTCCGCTATGCGCGTCACGAGGAATACGTTGCGCCTTGCGAATTCCTGTACCGCTGCGGGATCTCCGCTCTTGAGCTTTTCCGCCCATTCCTGTTCGTCTGCATGGGACATGAGGGGAACCTGTTCTTGGATGTAGGAGGATGCAGGCCTCCGTTCGCGATTCTGTGATATATGGTGTTCCATGGATGGGCTTCTATATCTCATGGGCACTCTCCAATCAAGACTCAAGCTGATTTTTTTCCTTATAGAGCACAATTGCTGCATCTATTATTTCTTCGCGTTGCATGTTTGGGAATTGCGGCTCAGCGTAATAGCGCGGGTTGTATCCTTCCAGGCGCTCTTGAAGATTTGGCGTGCTCGCAAGAAAATCCCGAAGGTTCCAACCGAAGCGCCGAATCAAAAAGGCTATTCTCTCTGCATCTGCAGGGAGAAAGGTACGAAGCTCTTCGGGGATATCTGGTGTTTCCATCATTTGACCGTGACGGACTTCGCCAGGTTCCTCGGCATGTCCGGATCTTTGCCGCGCTTGACTGCCAGGAAGTACGCCAGGATCTGAATGGGGATGATGTTCACGAGCGGCTGCGCCGCGCCTCCTTCCGGAACTTTCAGCCACTCATCAAAGACGTCGTAGCGTTCGGGCGCGACGCCGATCACGAATGCGCCGCGCGCTTTGAGCTCGATCGTATTGCTCAGGATATCCGTGGTGACTTCATCCTTCCCGACGAGCGCGATGCAGGGAGTTCCTTCCTCGATGAGCGCGATCGGCCCGTGCTTGAGCTCCCCTCCGGCGAATCCCTCTGCATGGATGTAACTCACCTCCTGGATCTTGATGGCGCTCTCCATGGCCATGGGGTAGTTCCAGCTCTTCCCGATGATGTAGAGATCCTGTTTCCTCTGGATGCGCTCGGCGAGCTTTTCGATGCGTTCCATGTAGCGCGGGTTCAACATGTCGTTGATCTTCGCGCCCGTTTCCAGCAGGAGCGTCTTGCCCTCCTGCAGCTTGTCTGCCAGCGCGTACGCGATGAGGATGAATACCGCCATCTGCCCCGTGAGCGCCTTGGTGGATGCGACTGCGCGCTCGGGTCCCGCATTAATATGGAGGGAGTAGTCTGCTTCCCTGTCGATCGTCGAACCCTTCGCATTCACGATCGCAAGCACTTTGGAGCCTTTGGATTTGGCGATCTTCATGGCTTCCAGCACGTCCGCCGTCTCTCCGCTCTGGCTCACCACGATGAGCAGGCTCCGGGATGTAAGGAAGTGGTGGTAGAGCTTGAACTCGCTCGCCGGCGCGAAGTTGACGTGCTTGCCGGCGATGACGGAGAAGAAGTACTCGGCTGCCATGCAGGCTTTACCCGCGGTGCCGCAGCCGACGAGGAAGGTGCCCTGCGCGTTGCGGATCGCTTCCGCCAGCGTCATGATCTGTTCCTCATCCTGGTTCACGGCGCGGGTGATGCTCTCCTTCTGCTCCATGATCTCCTTGAGCATGAAGTGCTTGTAGGCACCCTTCTGCGCTTCCTCGATCGTCCAGGTGATCTCGATTTCGCGCTTGGGGCGCTCCTCTCCCGTCGCGATATCCGTGAAGAGGATGCTCCTGCCATCCGTCACCACCATCTCGCCGTCATCCAGGTACTGCACCGTGCGGGTGTAGTCCATGAAGGCGGGAATATCCGACGCGATAAAGTACCCGTCCTTGCGCGTTCCTCCCACGATCAGGGGCGAGCCGGTGCGCGCGGCGACGAGCGTCTGCGAGAGCGTGTGGAGCGCGAGGAGGCCGTAGCGTCCTTCGAAACGATTGCAGGCATTGCGCACCGCCGATGCGAAATCATCGGTGGATTTCAACTCCTCCTCTATGAGGTGCGGGATGATTTCCGTATCCGTTTCCGACTGAAAAGCGTGCCCTTTCGCTTCGAGTTCCCGGCGCAGTTCGGCGTAATTTTCGATGATGCCGTTATGCACCACGGCGATCGTCCCGTCGCAGCTCATGTGCGGGTGCGCATTGCGCTTCGTCACCCCGCCGTGCGTCGCCCAGCGCGTGTGGGCGATTGCGAGCGAACACGCGTCCGCGAATGCGGAACTATCCACCGTGCTGATCTTGCCGATGTCCTTCTCCATGCGGATTTCCGTTCCGATCTTGCAGGCGACGCCCCAGGAGTCGTACCCCCGGTACTCCAGGTTCTTGAGGCCATCAATAACAAGCTTGCCGGCGTCGGTGCGGCCACCGACGTACCCGAAGATTCCGCACATGGGCGTATTCTACTTGTTTTCCGCATTTGGTCAACGAAAACGACCGCCAACCAGGCTCCCGGAGAATCGGGCGATTGCAGTGCCCATGCAGGCGAGGGATTGCCGGAATTCGCCGTGCCGCGCGTACTGGAAGCCGGCGCATGTCCACAGGAGCGCGCAGATGCGGTCTGCCTTGGCAGGAGAGACGTGCTGCTCCCAGCCGCGCACATTCGCGAGAAAGTCCTCGATGACAGCGACCCAGTTGTGGAACGTATTTTTGTGTACTCTGCTCAGGTTGATTTCTTCCCTATTCGCTTCGGCAATGCGGCGGTCCATCACCATGGGCGCTCCCGGCGCTGCAAGCCATGGTCCGCGAAGGCTCAGCGGGAGCAGGAATGTGAGATCTTCTGTGCCAAGCAGGTTCGTTTCGTCGAAACGAATATCTCCGATCATTGCGGTACGGAAGACGGTGCAGGAGAGGATGCCTCCTCCGTGGCGCATGAGCCACTGCGGCGCGTTTCGCGCCAGATGGACGGCGCTGTTTCTCTTGCGCATGCGTCCATTCGCGCGGATACGCTGGCGGTCGCAGCTTGCTGCGACAGCGGTCGCATCGCCCGCGATGGCCTGCAGGGTGCGCTCCAGAAAATCCGTTGGCCAGAGGTCATCTGAATCGAGGAATGTGATGTACGCGAATGTGTTGAGCAGTGTCATCGCCTTGTTGCGTGCGGCCCCTGCGCCCCGATTGCGCTCGCAACGTACCACTCTCCATGCACAACTCGGCCGTCTCGCTCTCAGCCACTGTTCCACTGCATCCGCCGAGCCGTCCGAGGAGCCGTCATCGACGATGACCAGGGTGTCGGGCTGCCGCGTCTGCTGCAGGATGCTCTCCAGCGTGCGCAGCACGGTGTTTGCCCTGTTGAATACGGGGACGACGACGGCAACATCTTTCCTGTCCATCGCACCGATTGTACGGAGTCGGGGGAGAGAAAGGAACAGGTGTTCCCTCGTGGAAAGAAGCCTCCTGATTCCTTGACGCACCGCCGGGCCTTCCGTACCCTTTTGCAGTTCTCGATTTCATTTTTCTTACACGTAAAGGACATGCCACTCATCAAATCAGCCATCAAGCGCGCCAAGCAGAATCCTGTACGCCGTGCGCGCCGCCAGCCCGTGAAGACCTACATGAAGACGATGCTCAGGAAAGTGTCAGACTTCACCAAGGCCGGCAAGAGGGAGGAGGCAATCAAGATCCTGCCAGAGACCTACAGTGCGATCGATATGGCTGCCAAGAAGAACATCATCCACCCGCGCAACGCCGCGCGGAAGAAGTCGCTCGTTGCGCGCCTCGTTGCCTCTCAGGCACAATAGGCGCGATGCGCACATTCCTGGCTCTCGATGTAGGGAACAGGCGAACGGGGGTGGCGTTTTCCAGTGGAGCGACGGGCGTCGCCGTCGCGCTCGCGACGCTGCATCACTCTTCGTACGAGGAGTTCCGTTCGCAGGTGCTCTCTCTGCTCGCACAGCGCAGCGTTTCCGACCTGATCGTCGGGCTGCCGCTGCTGCTTTCCGGCGAGGAGGGCGAGCAGGCGCGCACGGTTCGCTCCTTTGTAGAGCGTTTACCGGTCCCCTCTCACATCACCCTTCACTTTCTGGATGAACGCTACTCCACACCGCCCTCCTCCTCGGGGCATTCCGATCCAGATTCGGCTTCTGCCTGCGCAATACTCGATACCCACTTGCGCAGAGAAAGTATTTGACATAATTAAATATATAGTTAAAATATATTCCTTTAGTTCTTTGACAGGTTCGCCAAAAAATCTCTCGGTAGGTGTTTCGGTGCCGAATCGTGAAGAAGCAACATCTTTTTGATTCCGTCTAGTCAAACATCTACCCGATCTTTTGTACCTGTCAATATTCTGGTATAACGAGGGTTGTTATTTACCCCGCTCCCAATGCCCAACCTCGCGTCCCCCACTGTTTCCCCTACACAGCAGAGCGCCTCCGCTCAGCTCAGCCTGAATCTGCAGGAGATGCTCAGCAATCTCTTCCTCGTACTGACAGAGAAGGAATCCATGGTGATCAAGCGGCGTTTTGCGCTGCAGGGTAACCAGAAACAGACCCTGGAGAAGATTGGGAAGCACTTCAATGTGACGCGGGAACGCATCCGCCAGATTGAGAGCATCGCACTGGGCAAGCTGCGCCGCACCGTGCGCACCACGCGGTTGGAAGAGGTCAATGACCTCGCGAAGGCGATTCTGCGGGCACACGGCGGAGTGATGCGCGAAGACGACCTCATCTCGCAGGCGTTGCAGCGCATCAAGGGCAGTGCGGAACTGGATGGAGCGGTCCTGCGCCTCTCCTTCTCCATCGATAACGAGATGGTTGCCGGCAAGCGCTCCAACACCTACGTGCCGTTCTGGCGCCTCGATTCGCTCGCGATGCAGGATATCAGCCTGATTGTCAGCAACATCGTGAAGATCCTGCGCAAGCGCAAGTCCTGCATGAAGACGGAGGAGATCATCTCCTCCATCCAGGCGCTCAATCTGTTCGAGGGCAGGATGCCGAGCCCGGAACTGATCTGCAGCTGCCTGAAGATCGATGAACGCCTCCGCGAGATCGCGGAAGGCTGGGGTCTCACCGAGTGGCGTTTCGTCCGACCGCGCAGCATCCGCGATAAAGTGGAGATCATCCTGAAGAAGGCGGGTGAACCCCTGCACTTCATGGAGATTGCCAACCGCATCCGCGAGTCGCAGTTCGACCACAAGAACGTCACCGTTCAGGCTGTCCACAACGAGCTCATTCGGTATCCGGAGTTCGTGCTCGTCGGTCGCGGTCTCTACGCACTCAAAGAGTGGGGCTACGAATCCGGCACTGTCGCAGATGTGATCGAGCGGATTCTCCAGGAGAAGGGGCCGCTCTCCAAGAAGGAGATCATCGCAGAAGTCGCCAAGCAGCGGACGGTGAAAGTGGGAACGATTTCCCTCAACCTGCAGAAGATGCCGTACTTCAAGCGCGTCGGCCGCGCCGTCTACGCCTACGAGCCTTCCGCGAAGTAACACGCTCCTCTCCCCTGCACCAATGCGCATGCCTCGTGTTCGTACGTGCTCTCTTGTCGCCGTGGCATCGTTTGCCGCTCTCATGACGCTCTCACTCGTCGGGTGCGGGGGCGATGCGTTGCCGCCGCTGCCGGAGGGGCCGCAGATCCTCACAGGCACGCTCCTGCCGACCGACCTCTCGCTCCTGCGCAGAGGGACGCATCTCCTGCAGATCGGTGGCGTCGATACGTACTACGTGGAGAGCACGTTCGAGAACCTGCGCAAGTACGAGCGCAAGACGGTGGTGCTGGAAGGGACGCTCTCCCGCAACGTCGAACCGACGTTCCTGCCGGTCCTGGACGTGCTGCGCGTCGTCGATGTGCTGGGCGATTCACAGAAGAAGTGGGAGATACGCTCCCTCAACCTCACGCTCTCCGTTCCGGAATCCTGGAGCGCCGAGGTGCAGGAAGGCGCCGCGACCTTCCGTTCCCTGGGGAGCGCCGATCCTCTCGTGCGCATCACGCGCGGCACGGGGGCGATCATCGACGTGAGCGGCGGGACGCCGATCGTTCTGGGGAATGCACGGGCAATGCGCATCATCCATGAGGCAACGGGTGCGCAGACGGTCGTGGTGGAGCGCGGCGAGGAAACCATCGTCTTCTCCTTCACGCCCGGGGAGCGGCAGAATGCGCTCGAACTGCGCGAGGACTGGCTCACGCTCCTCTCCACTGTCTCCTTTAGCAGGGAGAACGCTCCTTCCTCCGTCGCTCCGGGGACCGGTTCCGGTGCGGTTGCCGGCATGCCGTGCGGCGGCACCGCGGGCATCCTCTGCCCGGAGGGCTACTACTGCGATGTCGTGAACCTGCAGGAGAATATCGGAGTGTGCAGGAGGCTATGAGTGCATCGTGAAGGGCGCTCCTCCGTGCGGTGGAATCCTGCGAAAATAGCGGCCAGGAACCAAAATATCATTTTGCCGACGCCGGTAAAATGATCGAAACAGACGAATTATTGCAAAATCAAACTGTTGCAAACTTTGCAACAGTTCAAAAAGAAGGATGCAAAGAAGTGAGGCGCGAAATGTAAAATAACCTGACATGGATATTGACAGATAATTTTACATAGATTACCCTAGTATGTATGCTCTCTAAGTTCATCCATCAGCAGCGCACCAGCCGCAACCTCACGCAGGAATACCTCGCGTCGCAGCTCAAGATCTCCAGGCCCACCTACGTGCAAATCGAGCGGGGGCAGCGGGAATTGACGATCAGCGAGGCACAGAAGCTCGCGGAGGTGTTTGGTATGACAATGGACGACTTTCTCCATGAGCGTGAGGAAGCATTGCCCGTTGTAGAGATCGCGCAGGCGAAGAAGAAACCTATGCCGAAGGCGGAGATCCGTATCAATATTCCTCAGGAGAAGGCGGATAAGTTTGAGCAAACACTGCTCTATATTCTCCGGAAGATCGGTGGCAAGCCGAACATCGGCCAGACTGTCCTGTATAAATTGCTGTACTTCATCGATTTCGATTACTACGAAAAGTACGAGGAGCAGCTGATCGGCGCGCAGTATATGAAAAACACCTACGGGCCGACTCCGGTCATGTTTGCCAAAATGATCGAGCGGCTGGAACAGGAGCGCAAAATTGAAACGGTCAAAAGCAGGTTTTACACGCATGAGCAGACGAAGTATCTGGTGAACCCGGCCCTAGAGCCGGATATGTCTGCGCTTTCATCCAAGGAACTCGCGCACATCGATTGGGAAATCAGCCGTTTCGGGGATATGACGGCCGTGCAGATTTCGGCACTCTCACACAAAGACACGCCCTGGCTTGCCGCGAAAGACAGGGAACCGCTGGAGTACGAACATGTGTTTTACCGTCCAGAAGAAACTTCCGTACGGACGTATGAACCGCTTTGATTTTTGGCCTGCGTGCGAGAAGGAATGGCAGCGGCTCTCGAAAAGGTTCAGGACATTGCGAGACGACATGGAGAGCCTCAAAGCCGTTCTGGCCGCATGTCCGACGGGTCTCGGCAAGAACTTTACCGTGTTGCATGCCGGTGCGGGACTGCGCATTGTGAAAGCTCGTATGGCATGCCGTGCCCTGCGCAACCGTTCGCTTCGTTTGATCTATGCATTCCACGAAACGGACCGGCGCATCGTGTTCATTGAGTTGTACTTCAAGGGCGACAAGGAACATGAGGATAGGAAGCGTATTGAGGACTATGTGCGGATCAACCGAGAGGGCGTACGATAATATATCACCACACGAATATGTAGCACACTATGGCATTCATGCATCATGAAGCCGAAAACAACCTGTGCAAAAATTACACAAGACGGTAGTTTTTGAGCTATCCGGAAATTCCGGATAGTTGTTTGGAGCATACTACTGCGACGTTACGAACCTGCAGGAGAACATCGGCACATGTAAGTAGCTATAAAAAAGGAGCTTCCTTGACCTGAGGAACACCGGCGTTTACAATGGAAGTACTTTCGGGATTTTCCCGCGACCCCCGGTAGCTTCCGGGGGAATTTTTTATAGGTAGAGATTTTTGAATCCTACTTTCACCTTTCGAAAGTCGCTATCATCCAGTTCTCCTACCTTGGACCATAAGCGGCGATAATCAATAATACGCATTTGCTGTAAGCAGGCAGTGCATTCTCTTTTATGGTGCGCAAATGGAACGAACCAGCTTCCGCTTCTCTGCTGTGTTGTCGTAGGAATGACGCAGTAGAAGCCCCTTGCCAGTTTTTTAAAAATAATGACTGGGCGCGAAAAGCGGTCACTCTTGCCGTTGATCTCATATCCCACGTTCTCTCCGATGCTTGCCCACCAGATTTCACCGTCCGAAACGAATGGCGGTTTGTGGTGCTTTCCGTGCAGTTTTTCTTTCAGCTGCATCCATTCGGAGAATCTCTTTTGTGGTACTCCATATTCATCCATATGCTCGTCGGTATCCATACTACAAAGGGGAGTGTACACCCGTACACCTCCCTCTTGTAAAGTCTCATTTTTTGCTGTGCTAGAATCACTCTGTGAAAACAGCTTTTATGCTCCACGGCGCGTACGGTACCCCGAACGAGAACTGGTTCCCGTGGCTTAAAGGTAAGCTAGAAGCTGAAAGCTTCAAGGTGATTCTTCCCCAGTTCCCTACGCCGGAGGGCCAGTCGCTCGCATCATGGATGGAGGTCTTTGCCCCGTACCTCCCGGAACTCGATGGAGATTCCATTCTGATCGGGCACAGCCTGGGTGCAGCATTCATCCTGCGCGTATTGGAGCAGTTGGAGAGTCCCGTGCGAGCGAGCCTGCTCGCCGCCGGGTTTACCAAACTGCTCGGGATCCCGAAGTTCGATACGATCAATGCGAGCTTCCTGGAATCCCCTTTCGATTGGCAGAAGATCAGAGCAAACGCCGGCGCGTGCACGGTGTTCCATGGGGAGAATGACCCGTATGTGCCGCTTGCATTCGGGCAAGAGCTTGCGAAGAACCTCGGTGCGGATTTGGTTGTGATCCCCGGTGGCGGGCATTTGAATGCAGGTGCGGGATACGAGGAGTTCCCGGCACTGCTTTCTGCGATTGAGGGGTGACTTTTAGTCGATTGGTGTTATTGTTGCCTACATGTGGTTTTTGTATTTGGATGAAAGCGGCGATCTTGGGTTTGATTTTGTGAATAAGCACCCATCAAAGTTCTTTACCATTACGGTTGTTGCAGTACATGGGAAACAAGGCAATCGTGATCTCAGGAAAGCTGTGCGAAAAACACTGGAGAGAAAATTAAATCCAAAACACAAGAGGATACGTTTGGTGCATGAATTGAAGGGGACGAAAACGACACTATCGGTGAAGAAGTACTGTTTGCAGCAACTTGAGAATTCCAAAGTGCCTTACATGATTTTTTCTCTCACAATGGATAAACGAAAACTCTATTCCCGTTTAGTGAGGGAGAAAGAACGGGTCTATAACTATCTTGCAAGAAGGCTGCTCGATACGATCCGGTTTGAAAATGCCGATACTCGCGTATATCTCTCTATTGATAAGAGTAAGAGCAAACCGGAAATTGCAGATTTTAATCAGTACATTGAACGCTCTATCCAAGCCAGATTGGATCCGAATGTCCCCTTACATATTCTGCATGAGGATTCACAAGACCAGCCGGGCTTACAAGTTGCCGATATGTTCTGCTGGGGAATTTTTCGCAAATATGAACGTGGTTCCGATGATTGGTATGCGTGTTATGAACAGCGTATACGTTTAGATGAATTATTGTTCAAATAGAGCAAGCCCTCCGTCCTTGGGATGTCCCCGCTTTTGCCTACCAGATGGAAGGGAACACGGGAGACGGGACGAAGTGGTCTTAATGCTCGTTTTCATTGTAATGTTTTTGGATCCGGTAGTCCAGTAGACTTGACTTGCTATTTATCGATTGTTTTTTTAGTGGGTGAGGCTAGGGACTCCATGGGGGGCTTGCGAAGCACCTCGGTGCGGCTGGGGACATGGTTGTTATCCCCGGCGGCGGGCATTTGAATGCAAGTGCGGGATACGAGGAGTTCCCGGCACTGCTTTCTGCAATTGAGGGGGTGATTTGAGAAACGAGAGAAAACTGCATGTTTATTCTAGCCACAATCTTCAGTAGAATGCTTGCCAATGCCTGAAGCAAATACGCAAAAACCACTGTTTCATAGCGAGTCTGCTGTGGCAATGCGACAACCGAAAACAGACCGCCTCATTCTCAAGCGGCTGCTTCAAGAAGCTGCCCGTGATATGCGACTGGACGAAGAGGAGCTACAGCGATCCCACGCAATCATGCTCAAGTGGTCCGATCTGGAACGTGCAGGAAGTCTGGAGCACCTTAATGAAACGCAAATGCAGGGCGATTTTCTCGCGCAAGTGTTCGGGGATGCTTTGGGGTATACAAGCGAGCTGGATGGCAAAGAAACATGGTATCGCATTCAGCACGAAGCAGTGGGAGGAGAAACGCCTGATGCGGTGCTCGGCAGATTCTCTGCGGCAACAGTGCATACGCCCTCGGTTGTCGTGGAACTCAAGGGACCGAAAATCCACGTTGATCGCCATCGGAGCAACGGTCGCACGGCAGTGGATCAGTGCTGGGATTACATAGTGAACACGCCGCCGAGCTGCCGATGGGGCATCGTCAGTAATATTGTGAGCTTTCGGCTTTATGAACGGAATTCAACCAAACGCGCATACGAGCACTTCTCGCTGGAAGCACTCAGGGATTTTGAGATATTCAAACAATTCTACGTGCTTTTCCACCGTGAAGGTCTCTTGGAATCCGCCGTGTTTGGTCCTGGGAGGGCTGCTGCATTACTCGGGGAATCCACGAATAGGCAACGAGAAATCGGCGATGCTCTTTACGACGAATATTCGGGGTACAGGACGGATCTCATCCAGCACTTACACTTCAAAATAGGGCATTCGGTGGATGAGTCCATTGAAATGACACAGCGCCTCTTCGACCGAATTATGTTCGTTGCATTCTGCGAGGACAGGGGCCTCCTGCCAAAGGAGACGCTGGCCAAAGCATACCTTGCCGAGGGGTTCCATGCCGTTACCAATCCTCGTTGGCAGAATTTCAAGCATCTCTTCCAATTCATCGATCAGGGAAACGACGCGCATAACATACCGCATTACAACGGTGGACTCTTTGCCCCTCATGCCGTTGATGAGCTGGAACTGGAAGATGAGCCGTGGACGACATTCTTTAAATCAATCAGTGGTTATGACTTCAGCGATGAGGTGAATCTTGATGTGTTGGGGCATTTGTTTGAAAAATCCATTACCGAGATCGAGAAGCTTAAAGAGTCCGGTCTCTTTGGGGGTGACGCGGAAAAGACGGAGGAATTTGCCACCATGCCGCAGTCCGCCAAGCGCAAGCAGCTGGGTGTGTACTACACCCCGCCCGAACTGACGGGGAAGATTGTCGAGTACACATTGGAGGAATTGATTACAGAACGGTTCCGGGAAGCTGCGGAGCACTATGGTATTGCCAAGAAAGACGCGGCACACGGCATGGCGCCCGATGATCCCGCCTACTGGCAGGAGTGCCTGCATATTTTGCAGGATTTGAAAATCGTAGATCCTGCCTGCGGGAGCGGAGCGTTCCTCTTTCAGGCGTACAATGTGCTGGAGCAGCGGTATAACGAAGTCATTGGGTATCTTGAGCAATCCGGAGAGAAAGGAACAAAAGAGCTCTTCGATCAGGTTCCGCAGTTTATCTTGCAGAAGAACCTGTACGGCGTGGATCTTTCACCGGAAGCGGTGGAGATTACACAGTTGGCTCTCTGGATCCGCTCCGCGACTCCCGGCCACACACTGGCGAAACTCGCCGATAATATCGTCCACGGCAATTCCCTGGTACACGATCCGAAGGTAGATACAAACGGATTTAAGTGGGAAGAGCGATTTCCAGATGTGTTTGAAGGAGAAGCAGGCGGTTTTGATTGCGTAGTAGGTAATCCGCCGTGGGAGCGGATCAAGTTGCAGGAGCGCGAGTTCTTCGCCGTCTCTGCGCCGGAGATCGCCACGGCGACCAATGCCGCCAAGCGCAGAAAACTTGTGGAAGCATTGAAGGCGGAAAATCCTGAACTCTATAGGAAGTATCAGGAAGCGCTTGCAGGTGCGGAAGCGCATCTGAAGTACTGTCACAAGAGCGGCGAGTACCCGCTGACTGGCAAAGGTGATACCAATCTCTACGCGGTATTTGCAGAACTTGCGTTCCAGCTCGTGTCTCCTCGCGGGCGCGTAGGGTTTCTGGTGCCCTCCGGCATTGCGTCCGATAAGACGACAAAAGACTTCTTTGCCGCCATTGCGGAATCCAATCGGCTTATCCGACTGTATGATTTTGAAAACAAGAAGAATTTCTTCCCGGATATTGATGGCCGTATTAGGTTTTGTATTCTTAATTTTGGCGGAGCAGAGAGCGCCACCGATGCTGCAGATTTCGTTTTCTTTATTCACCGTATTGAGGAATTGCAAGACCGCAAGCGGCACATCGCCCTGAGCGGAGAAGATATTAAGCTCCTCAACCCAAACACCCGCACTTGCCCCATTTTTCGCTCGCAGCGCGATGCGGAAATTACGAAAGATATTTACCGCAGGGTACCAGTACTGATTGATGAGAATCGGAAAGGAGACACGGGCAATCTGTGGGGCGTCAAATTCCATACTATGTTTCACCAGACCAACGATGCGGAGCTCTTCCAAGAAGCAAAAACGCTCAAGGAAAAAGGATGTAAGCTGGAAGGAAACAGGTGGGTGAAGGGCAAGCAGGTTTATTTGCCGCTGTATGAGGCGAAGATGTTTAGACCATATGATCACAGGTTTGGCACAGTTTTTGAAGATACCTCAAATTGGGTTAACCAAGGGCAAACAACCCAAACCACCATAGTGCAACATAGCAATCCGGAATTTGTTGTGCTGCCAAGATGGTGGGTTGACGCCTCCGTGGTAGGAGAACGATCTGGGCCCATTGTGAACCCCGCAACCATCGGTTTCCGTGATGTGACTCGTGCGACTGATACGCGCACGTTTCTTGCTACCTTTCTGCCTAAAGTTGGTAGTACAAACAAAGTGCCTCTTATAGCAACAAATCAGGTGTCGATTCGGGAACTATGCCTCCTGGCCAATCTGAATGCTTTTCCCTTAGATTTCTGCGCCAGGCAGAAGTTCGGTGGCATTTCGCTCAATTTCTTTATTGTCGAACAGTTACCTATTCTTCCTCCCGAGTTTTACGAAAAACCATGTTCTTGGAGCTCAAAACACACCCTTGAAGACTGGATCAGCGAGCGCGTACTCAAACTCACCTGCACGGCAGAAGACATGCTGCCGTTGGCGGAAGCCTGCAATTTTACAAGCGGGAGTTTCCAGAAGGAGTATGGCGGCAAGCTCCACAAATGGGACGAGCAAGATCGTGCGGAAATCAGAGCAGAATTGGATGCCGCTTACTTCCATCTTTACGGCATCAATCGGGAAGATGCTGAGTATATTCTCTCTACTTTCAATGGCATCCACGAGAATGAGTCGCTCTTCCCGGAGCATTGCAGCATGGCGGAGCGGATACTGAAGAAGTATGAGGAGATGGCGTAGGTAAAAACATGCTTTACAAACGGGTGTACACTTGTACACTGTTTCCTGTATCTATTTTCTCTCCTTACAATGACAACGAAAATTTCTCTCTTCCAGGGTAAGAAAGTGCGTAAAACAACATATAAAGATGAATGGTGGTTTGTGATTGAAGATGTTGTTGCTATCCTCACGGATTCCTCCGACCCCAAGCAATACATTCAACGCATGAAACAGCGTGATACAGAACTTGGTCAAGGGTGGGTACAAATTGTACATACCCTTGACGTAGCAACAGAAGGTGGCAAACAAAGAATGAATTGTGCAAATACCGAAGGTTGTTTTCGCATCATCCAGTCCATTCCCTCTCCCAAAGCGGAGCCTTTTAAGCGCTGGCTGGCCAAAGTCGGCTACGAGCGCGTGCAGGAGATTGAAGATCCGGAATTGGCGACGAAGCGCACCCGTTCCTTGTACAAGGCGAAGGGATACCCGGAAGACTGGATAGAAAAACGTATGCGCGGTATTGCGGTCCGCGGGCAACTCACAGATGAGTGGAGCAAACGCGCAGTGAAGGAGGGGCGGGAATATGCCATTCTCACCGCGGAGATTTCCAAAGCGACATTCGGCATGACGCCTGCTGAATACAAAAAGAAGAAAGGACTGGAACGCGAGAACCTGCGCGACCACCCACCTTCGCCCTCTGCTTTTTATTGCATCAAGGGAAGGCTGCGGTGGGCAGGCATGAACGATCTGGAGCTGATCTTCACCATGCTGGGAGAGGCATCCACGACGGAGATTGCCAGGACTAAAGATGCGCGTGGGTTTGAAGAAAACAAGGATGCGGCACAGAAGGGCGGCACGATCGCGGGTGGTGCTCGCAAAGCGCTGGAGCTGGAAAGCGGGAAGAATGTGGTGAGCAAAGAGAATTATTTGGACGGTGCAGATGATCAATTGCTGGTCTAGAAGGGTGTACTCTCATACACCACAACACAATAGGGCTTCGCGCAATGGCTTCTGCATTGACCTTTTCCCTGCAATCATGAAAATAGGGTGTACGTACATACACCTCTTTGTACTTTTTATTTTTCACTTCTCTCCCCATCCCCTATCATGACTCCCTCGAAGAAATCCCCAGCAGCAGTTATGGATCCCACTGTACAGAAGCCGGTTGGCAAAGTAGACCCCAAAGCAGAAGCGATCGAGTCCGCCCTCGCGCAGATCAAGAAGCAGTACGGCGAAGGTTCCATCATGAAGATGGGAGAAGGTCACGTCGAGAACATCGTCACCACGCCCTCCGGCTCCCTCTCGCTGGATATCGCGCTGGGCGGCGGCATTCCGCAGGGCCGCGTGATCGAGATTTTCGGTCCGGAGTCCTCGGGCAAGACAACTCTCGCACTGCATGCGGTGTCGCAGGTGCAGGCGCGCGGCGGGCGCGCCGCCTTCATCGATGCCGAGCATGCGCTCGACATCGTGTACGCACGCAAGATCGGCGTGCATGTGGATGACCTGCTCGTCTCGCAGCCCGATGACGGGGAGCAGGCGCTGGAGATCACGGAGAAGCTGGTACGCAGCGGCGCCATCGATATCATTGTGGTGGATTCCGTGGCGGCACTCACTCCGCGCGCGGAGATAGAAGGCATGATGGGCGACAGCCACATGGGGCTGCAGGCGCGGCTGATGAGCCAGGCACTGCGCAAGCTCACCTCTATCGTCAGCAAGACGCACTGCACGGTGATCTTCATCAATCAGATGCGCATGAAGATCGGCGTGATGTTCGGCAACCCGGAGACGACCACAGGAGGCCAGGCGCTCAAGTTCTATGCCTCGGTCCGCCTGGACGTGCGCAGGATCGATAAGATCCTGGAGAAGGCGGCGGACGGGCAGGAGATCGTGGGCAACCGCACGCGCGTGAAAGTCGTGAAGAACAAGATCGCCCCGCCGTTCCGGCAGGCGGAGTTCGACATCCTCTACGCGCAGGGCATCAGTAAAGAAGGCGACATTCTGGATCTAGGTGTCAAGTACGGCGTGGTCGAGAAGGCCGGCGCGTACTTCCGCGCGGGGGAGGTCACGCTCGGGCAGGGGCGTGAGCAAGCCAGATCCTTTCTGAAGAATGACAAGAAACTCGCGGAGAAACTGGAGAAGGAGATCCGCGCGAAAGTGAAGGAGGAGCAGAAGTAAGGGTGAAAGTTTTCCACACTTCTTCCACATTCGCCGCACGGTTGCGCCGTTTCCCTTGCGAGGAAGTGTGGACAGCGTGCAAGGGAACTTGCATTGCTCTCCTGGCGGCGCTCCCTACAATGAGCACCCTGCACGTATGCCGGTTACCAACGCTTCCCCATCGGTCCAGACTCAGCCGCATTCCCTGGAAGCAGAGAAGACGGTGCTGGGGGCGTTGCTGCTGGATCCGGATGCGATCATCAAAGTGAGCGATTTCCTTAAAGCTGAGGACTTCTACGATCCGGTGTACCGCCAGGTCTACGAGGCGATCACCTCGCTCTACCATGAGCACGAGCCGGTGGATTTCGTGACGGTCTCCACCAAGCTGCGCGACCATCCCAAGGTGCAGCAGCTGGGAGGCAGCGCGTTCCTCGCGGAGCTTGCCTCTGGCGTGCCGACCTCCTCGCACGTGTACCAGTACGGCCAGATCGTGAAGACGAAGGCGGTGCACCGCCGCATCATTGGCGCGGGGCAGAAGATTGCCGGCATGGGGTACGAGGAGGGTCGAGCGGTCGCGGAGATCCTGGATGAGGTGGAGAAGACGGTCTTCGACATTTCCAATACCTTCCTGAAGGATAAGTTCATTCATATCAGGGAGATCCTGGATGCGCGCTACGAGAAGTTCGCAGAGATGCACGAAGCGGATGATGACGATGCGGTCAAAGGCATCCCCACAGGGTTTAAATCCCTCGATTACAAGCTCTCCGGCCTCCAGCCGAGCGATCTATTAATCATCGCGGCGCGTCCCAGCATGGGAAAGACGAGCTTCATGCTGAATATCGCGCAGAACGTTGCGATCAAGTTCGGCAAGAGCGTGGGGATCTTCTCGCTGGAAATGAGCAAGGAACAGTTGGTGGATCGCCTGTTCGCCTCCATGCTCGGAGTGGATTCCTGGAAGCTGCAACGCGGCAAGCTCGAGGACAGCGACTTCCAGAACCTGGGGCCCATTATGGACGAGCTCAACAAGGCGAACATCTTCATCGACGACTCCGTCGCCTCCACCATCCCGGAGCTGCGCGCCAAGGCTCGCAGGCTCCAGATGGAGTTCGGCCTCGATCTCCTGATGGTGGATTACCTCCAGCTGATGAGCACGGGTAACCAGAGTTACGCGGGCAACCGCGTGCAGGAGATCTCCGAGATCTCGCGTTCCCTCAAGCAGCTGGGCCGTGAGCTTCGCATTCCGATCATCGCGCTCTCCCAGCTCTCGCGCGCGGTGGAGAGCCGCCCTGGGAACATCCCGCAGCTCTCTGACCTGCGTGAGTCCGGTTCCATCGAGCAGGACGCGGACGTGGTGATCATGATGTACCGCGAGGACTACTATGAGGAGGACAGCGATCGTCCCGGTATGACAGACCTCTACATCCGCAAGCATCGTAACGGACCGACCGGCCGCATCGAGCTGATGTTCAAGAAGGAGCAGATGCGGTTCTACGACATCGACAAGGCGCACAGTGCTTGATTTACTACTTTTGTTTGGCACTTTTTTTAAAAAAGTGCCCAAAAACTTTGTCCGTTCCAGACTCGCGCAAAGTAATCGCATTTTTTTCTTTGGGGGGCTTAGGGAACCGAACAAGGTTCCTTAAGTCCCCCAATCCCCCCTTACCCTCCTAACTGTACCCGTATCACTCGCCAAAATGACGAGTAGTACTTCCTCATGAGGTTCCATTGATACATCCTGCGAAAAATGCCTGTTTGAGATAAAAGCACGGCTTTCTTCCGGAGGCAGAAGAGACGTGCTGCAAGCGAGTTCATTTTTCGCGCGGTTTGCGCCACTTTGCCAAGACAAAGTGGCATGACACTGCAACATCTTGCGCTTGATGACATCTCTCCTCTTTCGTGTAAGCTACCTCCACTATGATGACCGCTCCCGATCCAGGCCTGTCGCTCATTGCCGTGCTCGGCTACGCGCTCTTCGCGTTCCTCCTCGGCGTGCTGCTCACGCCCTCGTTCGTCCGGTTCCTCAAGAAGAATCGCCTGGGCAAGCAGCTGCGCGTGGAGACGGTGGACGGGCGGGAAGCGGAGATCTTCCGCAAGTACCACCAGGACAAGTTCGGTACGCCGACGATGGGCGGCATCCTCATCTGGAGCTCCATTCTCTTCACTGTGCTCTTCTCCAGGTTCCTCTCCTTCCACGGGGTTGTGGAATTCTCGCTCCTCCACAGAGGGCAGGTGTACCTTCCCCTCTTCACTCTCGCGACGATGGGGCTCCTTGGCGCCGTTGACGATTACTTCAACATCGCCGGCATTGGACGGAAGAAGGGATTGAGCGTCCTGCCAAAGATCAGCACGCTCATGCTCATCGCCCTCCTCGGTTCCTACTGGTTCTTCGTCCGTCTCGGTTACGACCAGATTCACATTCCCTTCTGGGGCGACCTCTCTCTTGGGTGGTGGTATGTGCCGGTGTTCCTCTTCATCATCGTGGGGACCGCGAATGCGGTGAACATCACCGACGGGCTCGACGGGCTCGCAGGCGGGTTGCTCGTGATTGCCTACGGGGCGTTTGCGGTGATTGCGTACGTGTCGGGTTTTACCGTTCTCGCAGCTTTCTGCGCCGCATGCGTCGGCGCCATCGCTGCGTTCCTGTGGTACAACGTGCCTCCCGCACTCTTCTTCATGGGAGATACGGGATCACTTGCCCTCGGGGGGACGCTCGGCATCATCGCGCTCATGACGGATAACGTGCTCGTGCTCCCGTTCGTGGGAGCCGTGTTCGTTTTGGAGACGCTCTCCGTGATCATCCAGCTCACGAGCAAGAAGCTGCGCCACGGGAAGAAGGTGTTTCGCGCCGCGCCGATCCACCATCACTTCGAGGCGCTCGAGTGGGGGGAGAGCAAGGTGACGATGCGCCTCTGGATTCTGGGAGCATTCTGCGCGGGTTTCGGCGTGATCATCGGGATTCTGGGGAGGTAACTGTTTCTTTATGCCACTTTGTCTTGGCAAAGTGGCGCAAACCGCGCGAAAAATGAACTCGCTTGCAGCACGTCTCTTCTGCCTCCGGCAGAAAGCCGTGCTTTTGCTCAAACAGGCATTTTTCGCAGATGCTCGAATGCAATGACGCAGTACCCGTCCGTTCCATATGTTTGAGCGCAAAGCAGAACGGTATCATCATCTTGTTAGCACTCGAATACCAAGTTGCTTTAGCAAGCTTGGTTGAGAGTGCGTACAGATTGGTACAGATGTGATGGCTTTGCGCGAGTCTGGAACGGACAAAGTTTTTGGGCACTTTTTTAAAAAAAGTGCCAAGAAGAAGCCACTTGCCTGATCGTTTGAGTTTAGTATCATGCTACTATGATCAAAGTTGCAATTAATGGATACGGTCGCATCGGGAGGAATGTGCACCGCCAGTTCGTGCAGCGTTTCGCAGGTGAAGTGGAGGTCGTTGCTATCAACGCCTCCTCCAGCGCCAAGGTTCGCTCGTACCTGCTGCGGTACGATTCCCTCCACGGGAAGTTCGAAGCGGATGTGCGAGTGGAAGGAGAGGATATGATGGTGAACGGGAGGACGGTGAACGTCGTCAAGGAGCGGGATCCTGCGCAGTGTCCCTGGAAGGAGCTGGGTGTGGATATTGTCGTGGAGGCGACGGGACACTTCCGGACGGCAGATGCGGCGCGCGGACACCTGGATGCGGGGGCCAAGCGCGTAATCGTGACTGCTCCCATGAAGGATGAGACGCCGACGTTCGTGAAAGGCGTGAATGATCACCTGCTCACGAAGGATATGCTGATTGTTTCCAATGCTTCCTGCACGACGAACTGCATCGCACCGGTCATCAAGGTGATGGATGAAGCATTCGGGATCGAGCACCTGCTCGTGAGTTCCGTCCACGCCTACACCGTCACCCAGAATCTGCTGGATAACAAACCGGAGGGTGACAAAGACCTGCGCGGCGCCCGTGCAGCTACGCTCTCTGTGATCCCCTCCTCGACCGGCGCGGTCAAAGCGTGCGGCGTCATCTTCCCGCACCTCAAGGGCAAGATGGACGGCATGGCGTTCCGCGTCCCCGTGCCCACGGTTTCCTGCGCGTACATGGCGTTCTCCGTCGCCAGGGATACCTCTACCGAGGAAGTGAATGCACTGCTCAAGAAGGCATCGCATGATCCGGCGTTCCAGGATGTGCTTGGCATCAGCGAGGAGGAGCTCGTGAGCATAGACTTCATGACGGATCCCCGCAGCTCGATTGTGGATGCCGGGTATACGAAGGTCGTCGATGACAAGGCTGTGCAGATCCTGAGTTGGTATGACAATGAGTGGGGGTACGCCATGCGCGTGACGGAGATGGTGGAGAAGATGGGCAAACTGATGCAGTAAACTGCATTATTATTAACATTTTTTCTTTTGGGGGACTTAAGGAACCTTGTTCGGTTCCCTAAGCCCCCCAATCCCCCCTTACCCTCCTAACTGTACCCGTATCACTCGCCAAAATGACGAGTAGTACTTCCTCATGAGGTTCCATTGATACATCCTGCGAAAAATGCCTGTTTGAGATAAAAGCACGGCTTTCTTCCGGAGGCAGAAGAGACGTGCTGCAAGCGAGTTCATTTTTCGCGCGGTTTGCGCCACTTTGCCAAGACAAAGTGGCATAAAGAAATAATTTTTCAAAAAAGTGCCAACAAAGTGCCCCAAGAAGAAAAACTACATTTTCCCACGGATTCTTGTATCATTCGGATATGAAGATTCCCGCCCGCACGCGATCCTCGCTCAATCGACACCTGTTTGACGATGCCCAAGTGCCCGATGCGCTGCGCCATCTCCTGGTGGATATCTCGCGCGCCGCCAAGTACATCAGCTACGCAATCCAGACCACCGAGGCGGGACTTGCCGGGGCAGTGAACCAGTTTGGCGAGGAGCAGCAGAAGCTCGATGTCCTGAGCGATGACATCGTGCGCGAATTCCTCTGTGAGAACCATTTGGTGAGCACGTACGTTTCCGAAGAGCAGAAAGAGGTGATCGAACTGGAGGCCAACGCGCCGTACTCCGTCGTCTTCGATCCGCTCGACGGTTCCTCGCTCATCGAAGCAAATTTTGCGATCGGTTCCATCTTCGGCGTGTACGAGGGGAATACGGTTCTCGGGCGCAAGCCCAAGGAGCAGGTTGGCGCGCTGTACGTGCTCTACGGTCCCCGCACGGTACTTGTGTACACCACGGGGAAAGGAGTCCACATGTTCATCTTAAACGACGTGGGCGAATTCATTCTCCTGGAAGAGAACATGGGCGTTGCGGATGATGCGAAGAACTACAGCCCGGGCAACCTGCGTGCGCTCGATGAGAATCCGGGATACAGGAAGGCGATGGATCGCTGGCTCACAGAGCACATGACGCTGCGGTACTCGGGGTGCATGGTGGCGGATATTCACCACATCCTCAGCAAGGGCCAGGGCGTCTTCACCAACGTCGGCGGTTCCAAGTATCCCGAGGGCAAGCTGCGCCTGCCGTTCGAGTGCGGTCCGTTTGCGTTCCTCATGGAGCAGGCCGGCGGCACGGCGACGGATGGCACGCAGCCCATCATGGAGAAGACGATTCAGTCCGTCGACCAGCGCACGCCGCTCATCATCGGGTCGAAGAACGAAGTGGAGCGGATTGTTGCAATGATGCAATAGCAAGGAAAGCCTCAGTCCCAGTACGGTTGCGCAACTGCTTTCTGCATTGCTTCCTCAAGCGGGCGACTCCGTTCCGGCTCCTTCTCTTTCCCCTCGACCCGGTACACGCGCCTGGCCGTGCGGTACGAGCACCATGGGTAGTACTGCTTCCTATTACTCCTCCTCTTCCTGTGCCCCTTCTCCTTCTCCTGCTCCTTTTCCTTTGTTCCTTCCGCTGCGTCGCTGTCACCTTTCCTCTCCGGGATCGGCATTGCCTTGGCTTTCCCGGATGGGAGCCATTCTACAGGGCCAATGACCGTCCGGTTGTTCGGGTCGATGTAGACGAGGTCGCTGTCAGAGAATGTAGCCACGGAGAGATGGTAGACAAATAACTACTTCCGCGGAAGCAAATGACGGGTATTGTGCGCTTCCGGCTCCGGCGCCGGTGGCGGCTCTGGCGTGTGGAAGAGCGGGTGCTGCTGCGTTTGCTGCGGTTTCTTCTCCTGGCGATCTTCCTGCGGCAGATCCTCGTCTTCCGGGTGGTGGAACATCTGGCGCACCTGCGCGCGATGCTCTTCCTGGTAGGCCAGGAATGCGTAGAGCGTTGCGATGAGGGTGCCGACGAGCGTCACGTAGACGCCGAACCGTACTTCCAATCCGGGGGATTCGAACGTGACTTTGTACAGCACGGAGAGCGCCGCGAGCGTCAGGATTGCAGCCAGGCTCGTCATGAGCAGCCGCACGGTGTTCTTGTGCCGCTTGCGGATGATCGTTGTGCTGCTCGTGAGCGGGACGACCGTGATGAGGAGGACGTAGGTCACCAGTGCGAGGATTGTGATTCCGATGAAGCCCGTGTGGAAGCCGAGACCGGTGAAAATCCTGCTCGTATCGTCTATCAGTGATTCCTTGCCGCCGATCCAGGGGAAGAAGATTCCCACGAACGCGATGAGCAGGCTGCCATTGAGGATTTTCTCCTCGAATTCCAGTGCCCTGATCTTCTGTAGAATCTGCATGGCCATCGCAGACAGGATAGCATTGATGCCGGAAGATACACTAGACTGGAGGTCCATGCGTATTGCCATCGACGTTCGGGAAGCATGCCGTCCCCGCCCTGCGGGCAAGGGTGTGTGGGTGCGCCGGTGCACGGAGGCGCTCCTCCGGTCGCGCGAGCATACGTTCCTCCTCTTCACCGACTGCGCAGTTCCCGTATCCTGGCGGCAGGAACATGTGCAAGTTCGCGTTCTTCCGCGCGGGTGGCGGTGGCACCTTGCCGCACGCCGCGCGCTCCTGCGCGATGTGCCGGATGTCTACCTGAGTCCGACGAGCTTCCTGGTTCCCGCGCTGGTCGGGGCAGCGGTTCCCTGCGTTCCCGTCATCCATGACCTCATCGCCTTCCTCCCCGGCGCGCACGACCGCAAGGCCGTGCTGCTCGAGAGGCTCCTGCTCTCCCGGGTCCTGCGGCATGCGCGGCGTGTTCTCTGCATCAGCGCGGCGACGAAGGATGACCTCCTCACGCGGTTTCCCCGCGTTCCGGCCGACGCCGCAGCAGTCGTCTATGCCGGGCCGACGCTGGATGATCCCGCGCCCAATGCGCCCGACAGGAGGACGATCCTCTCCATCGGGACGCTCTGCCCTCGCAAGAATCAACTGCGCCTGATCCGGGCGTACGCGCTCCTCCCTGCAGAACTGCGCGAACGCTGCAGGCTCGTGCTGGTGGGAGGTCGCGGCTGGCGGGACGAGGAGATTGTCCGGCTGGCTGCGGCAACGGATGGCGTGGAGTGGAAAGGGTACCTCTCCGGGAAAGAGTGCGATGTGCTGCTGTCTTCCTGCGCGCTCTTCGCGTTCCCCTCGCTCTACGAGGGTTTCGGCATCCCCGTACTCGATGCGCTGCGGCGCGGCATCCCCGTGCTCACGTCCGGCAGAGGCAGCCTACCGGAAGTCGCGGGAGATGCTGCGCTGTACGTCGATCCCACGGATGTGCGTGCCATCGCTGATGGGCTCATTGTGCTCCTCACGGACGCGGCGCAGCGGCAGCTCCTGCAGGAACGTGCTCTTCGCCAGTCACTGCGTTACTCATGGGCGAAGACGGCAGATTCTGTCCTCCGTACGCTTTCGCAGGAATGAGAAGCTGATAGAATGTCGGTGCATGCTGCAGTACAAGCGTATCGGAGTGACGGTCAAATCCCGCCTTGCAGGCAAGGATGAAGCCATATCGCAGATCTGCACCATCCTCTCGGAGACGGGGGCGAAGGTGCTCTTCGATCCCAAGCGTGCCGATGAAATTCCCTGCGCGCAGGGCATGTCGCGCTACAGCGAGGATCAGAGCGACATCGACCTCCTCCTCGTGATCGGCGGAGACGGCACGATTCTCCGCGCCGTGCGCGAGATGCAGAATTTCGATGTCCCCCTCCTGAGCGTGAACAGGGGCACAGTCGGATTCCTCGCAGAGACGAACGTCGAGGAGGCGGCGCAACTGATCCCAAAACTGCTCTCCGGCGACGGCATTCTGGAAGATCGCTACCTGCTGGCCGTCCATGCGAGGCGGGGCAGCGAGGATGTCTTCTCTGGATTCTCCCTGAATGAAGCCGTGATTGCGCAGGGGACGATTGCGCGCATCGTCGATCTGTGTACGACGGTCAATGACGAACCCGTGACCACCTACCACGCCGATGGGCTGATCATCTCCACGCCCACCGGTTCCACCGCCTACTCGCTGGCGGCCGGCGGGCCGATCGTGCACCCGGGTCTCTCCGCGACGATTCTCACGCCGATCAACCCCCACAGCTTCTCCCAGAAGCCGATCGTGATTCCCGGGGGCAGCGTCGTGCAGGTGGATGTGCGGGTCCCCTCTGCCAAGTTCGAGGATTTTGAAGTGTTCCTGACGATCGACGGTCAGGTCTCCGTTCCACTCAGCAACGGCGACAGCATTCGTGCGAAGATGAACGCCCACACGGTCAAGTTCCTCCGCAGGAAGGAAGACACGTTCTTCGGGACACTGCGTGCGAAGCTCAAGTGGGGGGAACGGCCGGAGCGCGAGTACTAGTTCTTCACGATCATGTGCTCCCGTTCAGGACCTGTGCCGATCAGTGCGACCGGCACGCCGGTTTGTTCCCCGATGTACCGGATGTACTGCCGGGCATTCTCCGGTAAGCCCTCAAACGACGTGATGCCGATGGTGGAAGCCTGCCAGCCCGGCAGGTAATCAAATACGGGCTTGCCCTGCGCATCCACGCCTGTGCCGATGGGGATTTCCTTCTCCTCATCCAACACATCGAGCTTCGTGATGTTCCAGTGGGTGAAGCCGTTCGTGAGTGCGCCCCTGCACAAGTCCGGCAGGTGGAGCCAGCCGCAGCGGCGCGGTCTCCCGGTTGTGGCGCCGTACTCCCCTCCCCTGTCGCGCAGCCGCTGCGCATCTTCCTCCGGGGCTTCTGTGAGGAACGTGCCGGATCCGACGCGCGTGCAGTACGCCTTGGCGATGCCGATGCAGGATGTGAGCGCGTTCGGCGGGAGCCCGAGCGCCTGGAGCGCTCCGGCGGAGGAGGTGGAGCTGCTGGTGACGAACGGGTACGAGCCGTGGTCAATATCCAGGAGCACGCCCTGCGCCCCTTCCACGAGAATGGTTTTCCCTTCACTGCGATACCGGTGGATGAGATCAACCGTATCGCTCACCCGATCTGCCAGGAGAGCTGCCGCTTCTTTGAGCGCAGCGAGTTCCTCCGCACTCTCCACCGTGACGCCGTACAGCGTCTGCGCGTCCTTCGCCCTCTGCTGCAATTCCTGTGAGAGGTCGTCTTCCAGACGTTCCATGCGGATGCCGCTGCGGGCAGCTTTCTCCGTGTAGGCGGGGCCGATGCCGCGCTTCGTCGTGCCGATCCCCTGCCCTTTCGCTCTGGAGCGCCGTTCCTCCAGTGCGGCGTCCATAGCTTTGTAGTAGTTGAAGATGATGTGCGCCTCATGGGAAATGTGCAGCCGGGGGAGGATGTCGATGCCGGCTTCCCTGAGCGTTGCGATTTCCTCCAGCAGCGTTGGCAGGTGGATCACCATTCCGGCTCCCAGAATTACAGGTTTTCCTTCGTGCAGGCAGCCTGATGGCAGCAGGTGGAAGACGTGCTTCCTGCCCTTCACCACGATCGTATGGCCGGCATTCGCCCCGCCGCAGGCACGCGCGATCACGTCAAAATGCCCGGCGAGGATGTCGGTTGCCTTGCCCTTCCCCTCGTCCCCCCACTGCGCGCCGATGATTGCGCAGACGCGTCCGAGGGAGGAGAGGAACTGTTGCACGGCGTAGTTATAGCATAGTGGCGGATTGTTGGCAAAAATGCTTTTGAACATTGAGTTATGAGTTGTGAGCTATGAGTCATGAGTCATGAGTGATTAGTAGAGAGATACTCATAGCTCAAGACTCACAACTCATAACTTATTCACCTGTTCTTCCCTGCATTCAAGCACCATCCCTCTGCACAGCTGGTGCGCCCTCGCCTGAGCGACCAGTGCCTTCAGTACATCGGTGCCGTCTTTCCCGGCGAAGAGCGCTCCGTGCGGCTCGTATCCTTCCACATCCTCCATCAGCTTCTCTCCTTCCGGAATGTAGGGCGGATTGGAGACGACGATGAAGGGTTCCTGCAGATCGGCAAGCGGCGCAAGCAGGTTGCCGGAGAAGAAGTCGATCCGCATATCCACGCCGTAGTGCCGCGCATTCTCTTTCGCGGTTTCCAGTGCCAGCGCATCTACGTCGGTCGCGAGAATGCGAATGTCCGGCTGCTCGAGTGCGAGCGTGATTGCGATGCACCCGCTCCCCGTTCCGACATCCGCGACCGTCGCCACGCCTTTCAGGTCATCGTACCTCCTCGCGTAGCCGACGATGCCCGTGTCCAGCGGGCGGATTTGTTCCTCTCCGGTTTCCAGGAATATGAGTGCGAGCTCGGTGAGCCCTTCCGTCGAGGGGCGCGGGATGAGCGTGTGACTGTTGACTACAAACATCCTGCCGTAGAATTCCTTCTCTCCCAGGATGTACGCGATCGGCTCCTTCTTTTCTCTGCGCTTCAGCCATGTCTGCAGCTGCATCCACTCGCCTTCCGCGAAGACGGTTTCGGGGTGGGCAAGGACCCACGTCCTGTCTTTGTGCAGCAGTGCCGCGATGAGGATCTCCCTGTCCAGCAGCGCGACGTTTCCTCTGGTTTTCAGTACTGTTTCGATGTTCATACGCATGCATACTACATGCCACACTGAACGTCGTCGAAGTGTGGCATGTTCTTCTGTCCCGGTTCGACTGCGCTCATCATGACAGCTACCATATTCCCATGAAACGCGTAGGAATCGACTGCCGTTTCGCCGGTTCCGATACCGGCCTTGGACGCTATACGCGCGAACTCACCACATACCTGCTCAAGCGGGAAGACGGCCTTGCCTACACAGTCTTCGTGCGTTCCAAAGACGAGCCGTGGCTGCGGGGAATTTCCAATGCAACGATTGTGGAGGCGGCGATTCCCCACTACTCCTTCGCCGAGCAGACCACGCTCCCGCGCCTGCTCCTTCTGTCCAGGGTCAACCTCCTCTTCTCGCCGCACTTCAACGTCCCCTACGCGTGTCCGGTGCCCTTCGTTGTGACCATCCATGACCTGATCCTCCACCGTTACCCGAATCATGCGTCCAAACTCAGGCGGCTCTTCTACCGGTTCCTCATGCGGCGGTCGGTTACCAAAGCCAAAGGGATCATTGCCGTGAGCGACTTCACTGCGGGCGAACTTGCCAGAGAGTACGGCAATCGGATCGCAGCCAAGACGACGGTGATCCGTGAGGGCGTGCATGAACGGTTCGTTCCCGCATCGGTTGCGCAGCAGGAGCGCGTGCGCAGGAAGTACGATCTGCGGCGCCCGTTCTTCCTCTACGTTGGCAATGCCAAGGAGCACAAGAACGTGCCGCTGCTCATGGAGGCATTCGCCGGGTTGGGAGGAGACCTGGAACTCGTGCTTGCAATGAACGGTCCCGAAGCCATGAAACTCACGCTCCCCTCTCGCGTTTCCCGGATTACCAAGGTGCCCGAGGCGGATCTGATCGCCCTCTACAGCAGCGCACTTTCCTTCGTCACTGCATCCGCCTACGAGGGATTCTGTCTGCCGGTAGCAGAAGCGCAGGCGTGCGGGTGCAGAGTGATTGCCAGTAACAAGGGGGCGATCCCCGAAGTTGCGGGACCGAGCGCCGTGCTCGTTGAGCCAACGGTAGATGCGCTGCGCGATGCAATGGCAGCGGTCGAGGATATCTCGAAGAGCGAACCGTTCAGGCTCGGCTGGGAAGATGCGGCGAGAGAAGTCGCAACCGTATGCGAGACGGTTTCGTGAGGTCACATCTTTTCCTGTTGCTCAGCGTACTTTCCTGAGGATGCGCACGAAAATGCGTTTTGTTATCCGGCGCAGTCGGCGCCATCGGGGAACGATCCTCCGTAGGATCCAGAGATTGCTCACGGCACTCAGATTTATAAAAATCTTTGCCCTGCTATCTACGCGTACTGCTGGATAGTATTCCCGAAACATCCAGTGCATAATGACTTGCTCGCTTTCCCCTATCGGACGAGATCCCTGAATACGTGCGGGCAGAAGTCCCTGATCGATGAGCGTCCGCACATCACGCGTATGAGCATCCTGAAAAAATCTGCGGCAAAACGCCGTTCGTCCAATCCATACTCCGGCATTCAGGAAGCAGAAAGGACCATGTGCGACACTCTTTTCAAACCGTTCCCATTCGTTGAGCAAATGTCCCTCGTTCCTTTTTACACTCTTTGGATAAAAGGCTCTTCCACCATTGAACAACAGATCGCATTGTGATTCCTGTAAGGCCGTAATGCAGCGTTGCGACATGTCCAATACCAGTACGTCGAACGCATCACAGCACATGACATACTCTGTTTGTATTGTGGACAATGCCTGATGCAGGTAATCAATTTTCTTCCTGTTGCACCAATCTGTTTCAGCTTTTCCTAAGACTGCGTACTCGATCTGCAGGCGATCCAGGGATGTTTCCAGGATACTCTTCTCACATGATGTATTGAACGTGAGAATCGTCAAATTCGATGGCTTGTGCGCGATCTGATCGCTCTCCGAATCGCGCTGCCATCGTCGGATAATGGATTCCCACAACGAATTGCGAATGCCTGTGTAGTTGTTATACGTGCCTGGAGCATGCACAACGCCCGGATTCGTTCTGGTCCGATGGCAACGAATATATCTCACGCAGTGCATTGTAGACGATCGCGCACGAGGGAACTAGACCAGAAGTGAGTTGGTTTTTCTTGTGAGGAGGGCGGAAAGAACAGAGACACGAGTCTTGTAGTCGCGAATATTGTACCGAAACATGAATTCCGAAAGAAACATAGGCAGTGTTGCTC
>JAQVVD010000015.1 GCA_028699155.1 Candidatus Peribacteraceae bacterium
GGAGTTGCGTTTCAGCCAGTTCCTCTCCGTACTCGCATTGCTTGGGACTGTCGTGTACGTTATTGTTTATCGCCGAAAGTACCCCCATCTCTAATATGCAACAGTTCACCGAAACCATTCAATCTCTCCTGGAGCCTTGGCTCCTCTTCCTCGCGGATGATCCGATGCTCCGTCTCCTGCAGGGCAGCATGCTGCTGGTTGGCATTCTGGTCATCTTCCTCGTCTTCTTCACGACGCGCGATATCCTGCTGAGGACGAATTCCTTCCTGTATATGTTCGTCTGCATTCTGCTCGTTGCCGCGTTCCCGGTTGCAGGATTCCTGCTCTACCTGCTCATCCGCCCTGCCAGGACGCTCAGGGAGCGCGAGCTCTACGCGATGGTGGTTGCGCTGAAAGCGCCGAAGAAGACAGACGTTGCTCCATCGGAAAAATCCAAGGCACCGAAGAAGAAGTAAGTGCCGCACACTCTTCCCCCGTACGCCATGCCCTCACTTAATTCTCTGCTCGTTTACCTCTTCTATCCCAATCCGGGCGCAGTCGCTTTCTCCAATCCTAAGGCCCTTACCCTCCTCATTGTCTGTGCTGCGATGCTCGTGGCTTCGTTCTTCTTTAGGCGGTGGCGCATGCACCTGGGCAATCCCGTCACGCGGCGCCTGAGCCGCTCGTGGTCAACGGCATCCTTCTGGTTCGGTCTCACAGGGTGTTTTCTGGTGTTTTCGCGCATGGAATCCATCAGTTACGTCTCCATTCGTTTCCTGTGGGTACTGTGGGCAGCGTTCCTCGCGCTCTACCTCATCGTGCAGGTTCGCGTCTTCCGCGCGCGCCACTACAACGTTCTTCCCGCGGAGCGTACGGAGGATCCCCGTTCGCGCTACCTGCCGAAGCGTAAGAAGAAAAAATAAGCAGCTCTGCAAGTTCGCATCCTGCGTTTCTGCTTGCGTTCGCTGTGCGAACGTTCTTCAATGAGGCACTGCGAAGGAAGATTCGATTCCGTAGACTCTGTTCCCATGCGGTCGCTTTCCTACAAGGGCATTACCTGGCATGACGATCCCGATCCGACCAAGAAAGATTTGGTTCGGCTGCAGAAGAAGTACGGGTTCCACGAGCTCGATATTCAGGATTGTCTGAGCGAACATGAACGTCCCAAGGTCGAGGAGTACGAGAAATACCTGTTCATCGTCTTCCACATTCCGTATCTCAGCCGCACCTCCGGGCGCATCCTGAAGGAGGAGGTGAATATCTTCATCGGTCAGGAGTTCATCGTGACGTTGCATGAGGGGAAAATTCCCATCCTGGATTTCCTCTGGAAGGAGCTTCGGGATTCCCGGGTCAAGCGTATGGAGTACCTGGAGCATGGGACGGGATTCTTCCTGTATCAGCTCATGCGCCATTTCTTCGAGGGCATCTTCCCTCTGGTCGATACCATGACCAAGCAGCTGCGCCGCATGGAAGATGAGCTGTTTGAGAGCGGGGAGGAAGTGGATCTGCTCAAGGACATCATGACGCTCAAGCGCAACATCATCACGATGCGCAGCATTCTCCTGCCGCAACGTACCCTGATTGCGACGCTGGAACATAAGAACAAGCGGTTTGCCTCCGCGGATCTCACGCTCTACTTCGATGACATCCTCGATGCGATCGAACGCCAGTGGTCGCTCCTGGATACGGCGAAAGAAATGATCGATGCCCTGCAGGAGACGCATGAATCCTGGCTCAGCCACAAGACCAACGAAGTCATCCGCGTGCTCACGATCTTCTCTGTGACGATGCTGCCGCTCACGTTCATTGCAGGTCTGTACGGCATGAATGTCGCACTGCCCTTCGATCATCATCCGTATGCCTTCTTCGGGATTGTCGTTCTCCTCCTCCTTCTGACTACCGGCATGATCGGGTTCTTCGTCCGGAAACGGTGGTTGTAGGTTCCTGAGGTCGCAGCGGCTTCTCTCTCCGTATTATTGACAGAAGCGCAGTTCAGGGAATAGCATGCTTCACTTTCTTATGCCTCTCAAACACGGTCACGAAACACGGCTTATTTTCCTGCTTGGGGTTGTTTTCATTGCGACGGGTATTATGGTGTCGCTCCTCCCGCCGCTGCCATCCGGTTTGGGTCCCTGGACCGTTCTCTTCCTTCTCTCCGTCCTCTACTCGGTTCTCCTGTATCCAACGTTCAGGCGCAACCGTGCGGATAATGCCTTTCGGAAGTTACACTGGTTCCCCGCACTCATGCTGCTGTTCTGGCTGTTCCTGCAGGGTGCTATGCTCCTGTTTGACGGGGTCGCTGCCGTTTCCCGGATTTTTGCCTGGGGGTGGTCACTCCCTGCTGTGACGGTAGGGTTCTTTCTCCTGTTCGTTTTCTGTCTGCAGGTGATACGCCAGCGTGCGCGCCGCATTCTGCTCCTCGCGCTCTTGTTCGTGCCGTACGCCGTCATGGGATTCCTGGCAGAGCAGCCGCAGTTTACCGTGAACCAGCGTCTGGCAGCGCTGCTGTGGGACCATGCGATCTGGAGCGTTGGATCCGGTCAGAGCGGCGCCAATCTGGTTGCTCAGAACGGTTCCCAATCCTCCGCTGCACTCAATCTGGATCCTTCTTCCGATCCTGGTGAAGAACGCTGGCGCGAGGCATTGCGCGCGTTCCAGCGTCGCATGCAGGGCACAGTATCTTTCGGCAGCGTGGAAACAGGAGCGACTGCTGGCGGCTCGCAGAGTGCAGCTGTTTCTGTCGGCGAACAGGCGGTGCCACAGGTGCCTGCGTTCCCACCCAGCCTGCAGCGCGGCGGCACGGGCGCACATCTGCGCGAAGTTGCGTCCAAGCCAAACGGTTTGCCAGAGTCCGGGTTCGGGTTCGGTGCCTTTGCGCTCACGCTTGTCGGCGGCTACTGCGCGACGCTCCATGCGCGGGCAAAACGGAGAAGCGGCAATTGAAAATTGAAAATTGAAAATGGAAAATGGAAAACGTACCGGATGGGTTGCCCCATGTGTTCATTTTCCATTTTCAATTTTCCATTATCCATTAGGATGTTCCTTGATGAGTACCATTCAAAAACTCCACGCTCGCCAGATTCTCGATTCCCGCGGGAATCCCACTATTGAGGTGGACTGCACGCTCGATGATGGCTCGTTCGGCCGGGCAGCGGTTCCCTCCGGTGCTTCTACCGGATCACACGAGGCGCTCGAACTGCGCGATGGTGACAAGAAGCTCTACGGGGGGGCCTCTGTGCTCAAGGCGGTTGCCAATGTGAATGGCGCCATAGCCTCCGCGCTGGTTGCGCAGGACATCGCCGATCAGCGGGGCATCGATGCCATGCTGGTGGAGCTGGATGGCACTCCCAACAAGTCGAAGTTTGGCGCGAATGCGATCCTCGGCGTTTCCATGGCTGTGTGCCGCGCCCGCGCAGGAGCGGAGCGCAGGCCTCTCTACCGCTCGCTCGCAGACCAATTCGGCGCCGGCGATCCGACGTTGCTGCCTGTGCCGCACATGAATGTCATCAATGGCGGCAAGCATGCGGATAGCGGGCTCTCGTTCCAGGAGTGCATGATCGTGCCCTGCGGATTTTCGCGTTTCTCCGATGCGCTTCGCGCCGGAGCCGAGACGTTCCATTCGCTCAAGAAAATTCTGAAGAATGACGGGCACATTACCGCAGTGGGTGATGAGGGGGGATTCGCTCCACGCGTGAAGAATGCCACGGAGGCATTCGAGTACCTGGCGCGCGCCATAGAGGAGGCGGGGTACGGTGCGAACATACGGATTGCCATCGATGCGGCGGCATCCGAATTCTGCAAGGATGGCGTCTATCATGTGGATGGCAGGCAGCTCTCATCTTCCCAGCTTACGGACTACTACGCAGAACTCATCGATCGCTACCCCTTCGTGAGCATCGAGGACAGCCACAGCGAAGATGACTGGGAGGGATTCTCCGGCATGACTGCCGCTCTCGGCGGCAAGGTGCAGCTCGTGGGCGATGATCTACTCGTGACCAATGTGGAGCGCATTCAGAAGGGGATTGAAATGAAAGCCGTGAATTCCGTTCTGATTAAGTTAAACCAGATCGGAACGGTGAGCGAGACCGTGGATGCCATCGAGCTCGCGCAGCAGAGCGGATGGACTGCGGTCGTGAGCCACCGCAGCGGCGAAACGGAAGATACCTTCATCGCGCATCTGGCTGTTGCGATGGAGACGGGACAAATCAAAACGGGTTCGGCTTCCCGCACCGATCGCGTGTGCAAATACAACCAGCTCCTCCGGATCGAGGAGCAGCTGGGGAAGAGTGCGCGGTACCAGTCGCCGTTCTAAGCTTTCCTCTTCAGCCACCAGCTTTTCAGCGGTGGGAGGCTTACCTCCCATGCTTTATCCTTTTCCACGCGCTTGTTGCGCTCATGGAGTGCCTGAATATTTGCTTCGAGATTTTGCATGGTTGTTGCAGGCTTGCATTGTATACTCCCGCCGTGTCGGGGTGTAGTTCAGTTGGCTAGAACGCATGCATGGGGTGCATGAGGTCGCTGGTTCGAGTCCAGTCACCCCGACCAGCTTCGTGAGAGACAAACCTACGGTTTTTCTCTCACGGACTCTCATTTCCCTCAGAGGTGTCGCTCCAGCGCGGGAAACCCGCGCTTCGCGGTCATTTTCATGTATCTTGTGCGATGCATGGACGAAGCGAATGCGGATCCGAAGGAAGTCCAGCTTTTGAAAAGTCATTCCTATTGCCAAATCCTGCCGGATTTGGTTTCATGGTCTCTTTTCTATTCTCCAAGTATTGATTTTTAATAGAAATTATGTCATAATAATACGTTACATCCATGAGTCTCTCCTCGTCAGAACTGGCGGCAGCATCCAAAGCAGTGCAGGAGCACCAGCGCATCCTGGTGATTCCGCATGCGAATGTCGATCCGGACGGCTTGAGCAGCGCACTCGCGTGTTACGAAGTCTTCCGTGCCCTCGGCAAGGATGTCACAGTCGTGTGCCCCGATACGCTTCCGGAATCACTCAATTTTCTCCCCGGGTTCGAGAAGCTCTCCCGATCGATGGAGGCGCAGGAGAACTTCGTCATCACCATTAATCTGGAGGATGGGATGGAGGTGGATAAACTGCGTTACACGGTGGAGGACAAGCGCGTGAATATCATTGTCGTGCCGAAGAGCGGGCGCATCCACAGGGATCAGATCACCCTCTCTGAGGGCGATGCGCCGTACGATTTGATCGTCGTGGTGGATACCGCCGATCTTCCGCTCCTCGGATCGCTCTACACGGAGCATATTGACGTCCTCTCCTCGGTGCCGATCCTGAATATAGACCACCATATCAGCAATACGAAGTTCGGGCAGTTGCAGCTCATTGATCCGACTGCTGCGAGCGCAACGGAGGTGCTCTACCACTGGTTCCTGCAGGATCCTGCGCTCAGGAAGACGCTCACGGCGGATACCGCGACGCTCCTGCTCACCGGGCTCATCACCGATACGCGCAGTTTCCAGAATCCCAATACTACTCCACGCTCGCTGGAGGTGGCTGCAGAGTTGCTGGAGCTTGGCGCGCGCCAGCAGGAGATCATCAAGAACATTTACAAGACCAAGCCGCTCTCCACGCTGCGCATCTGGGGGCGCGCGCTCAACCGGATTCAGATCGATACCTCCGGGGGAATTGTCTGGTCCACGGTTTCCCGCGAAGACCTTGCGGAAATGGGGGCAGGCAGCAAAGAGACGCACGGGCTCCTCGACGAGCTCATCTCCACCATTCCCGATGCCGATGTGCACGTGCTCTTCACCGAGCTGGAGGAGGGGGAGGGAGGGCTCAAGGCGAGCATGCGCTCCTCGCCCGCCATCAATGTGAGCAAGCTCGCTGCGGAAACCTACGGAGGAGGCGGCCACGCGCGCGCCGCCGGGTTCCGCATCAAGCGGTTTTCCAACTTCGATCTGCAGGTGCTCGAGTGCATCCAGAAGCTCCGGGATGGCATTGCGGCGCAGCGCGAGACCGCGCAGGCGCCGCGCCCTGTGCCGCCTGCTTCGCAGGCGAAAGCGCCGCAGGAGCCGAAAGAGGAATCTGCTCCCGATTCTCCTCTTCCCTCTGCGAAGCCAAAAACGCGCAGGAAGAAGGAGCTCGATGTCGTCGGGGATGTCGCTCCCCGCAGTATGGAGGGCGGCGATTCCGGCGATATCATGCAGGAGCTGACATCCGGCGCGTAAGAGAACTCCGGGGCTTTCGCTTGTGGTCAATCTCTCCTCTGTTAGACTGGCGTACGGCTTTTCGATGCCAACCATGCGCCTCGTGAAAGTGGCCAAAGCATTGGGTATGACAGGACAGCAGCTCCGCCATGAGCTGGAGTCCGTCGATTTCGGCGTCAAGGCGACCGACAGGGAAATCCCCGATGGCCTGGCGCAGGGCATCATCCGTTTCATTGCGCGCAAACACGGGATAGAGGTGGATATGGAATCCCTGGGGTTCTCCGACGAGGGGCAGCACGAACAATCGCCTGTTGCCAGAGAGGCTGTGGCATCCTCGGAGAAGGACGAGGTGCAGGCGGCGCGCCCGGAGGAGGAGAGCATGTCTTCCGAGGGGCTCAAGGTGCTGCGCAAGCTCACGCTGGAGAATGTATCGCAAGATGCGATTGCGGAGGAGAAGCGCAAACTCGATCAGGGGACTCCCTCCGGCAAGAAAGAGCGGGAAGAGGTGCAGCAGGAGGAGCGTGCAGCGGCGCGCGCTCTCCAGCAGAAGAAAGCGGAGACCGCCGTGCAACAGCAAATCAAGCACAAGGAGGGAAAGATCTCTCTCCCCGACCAGCTCACCGTCAAAGAGTTTGCGGAGAAGGCGGGTGTCCAGATCCCGAAAGTCATTCAGGCACTCATGAAGAACGGCGTCATGGCGACTATCAACCAAACGATCGATTTCGATACTGCCGCCATTGTCGCCGCGGAGCTCAATGTGGAGGCGGAGCGTGAGGAAGCCCAGGTGGATGTGGAGCATCTGATGAGCCGTAATCTGGAGGAGCTCCTGAAGGATGAGAAGTCCAATCTCCAGCCGCGTCCTCCCGTCGTGGTTGTCATGGGGCATGTGGATCATGGGAAAACATCCATTCTCGATGTGGTGCGCACAACGAACGTTGCCGCCGGAGAGGCTGGTGGCATTACGCAGCACATCGGTGCGTACCAAGTCGTGCATATCCCCAAGGGGACCAAGGACGAGCACCATATCACGTTCCTGGATACCCCCGGACACGAAGCATTCACGGCTATGCGTGCCAGGGGCGCACAGGTGACGGATATTGTCATCATTGTCGTGGCCGCCGAGGAGGGAGTGAAACCTACGACAGTGGAGGCGATTAATCACGCCAAAGAGGCCGGGGTTCCCATCATTGTTGCCATGAACAAGATGGATAAGGAGGGGGCGGATCCCGATCGGGTGAAGGGAGAGTTGGCAGCTCAGGGGTTGCAGCCCGAAGATTGGGGCGGGTCTGTACCAGTCGTTCCCTGTTCTGCGAAGACGAAGAAGGGGATTGATGACCTGCTCGATCAGATCGTGCTGATTGCCGAGATGCAAGGGTTCTCTGCGAATCCTCATCGCAGCGCCGTTGCCACGGTCATCGAGAGCCACCTGGATCCTTCACTCGGCGCACTTGCGACGGTCGTGGTGAATACCGGTACGCTGCACAGAGGAGATGCGTTCGTCTGCGGCGGGACCTATGGCAAGGTTCGTGCCATGATCAATGCGCAGGGCGAGCGGCTTGAGGAGGTGTTGCCGTCAGGCGCTGCGCGCATTTCCGGTTTTGGCGATGTGCCGATGGTCGGCGATATCTTCCAGGTTGTTCACTCGGAGCAGCAGGCCCGCACAATGGTGGAGGAAGTCCGGCGCATCAGTGCCTCTCGCCAGAAACGGAGCTTCGCGGATCTGGTCAGCCGCCTTTCCGAAGGGAAGCTCACACAGCTCAAAATCGTGCTCAAGGCGGATGCCCAGGGATCCCTTGAGGCTCTGCAGGATGCGCTGCGCAAGCTTGCCTCCGAGGAGGTGACGGTCAAAGTTATCCATGCGGCAGTCGGAACCGTATCAGAGAACGACATCATGATGGCTGCAGCCAGCGACGGCGTCGTCATCGGATTCCATGTGTCCGTGCCTGTCGCCGTGCATCAGACTGCAGAGCGCGAGGGGGTGGAAGTGCGGGAGTACGATGTGGTCTACACGCTCCTGGATGATGTGCAGGGTCTCCTCAAGGGATTGGTCGAGCCGGTGGAAGAGGAGAAAATCTACGGGCATCTGGAAGTCAAAGGAGTCTTCCTGACTAAGAAATCTGAGCAGATTATCGGGGGCAAGGTGACAGATGGCTTGCTCAAGCGTTTGCCTTTCCGGCTCCTGCGCGAGGGCAAGGAGGTCGGTACTGGCCGCATTACATCGCTGCGGAAGGCCGAGAAGGATATCAAAGAAGCGAAGGAGGGGAGCGAGTGCGGCATGCGCGTAGAAACATCCGTTCCCGTTCAGGAAGGAGATGTTCTGGAGGTGTACCTCCGGGAACTCAAGAAGAAGGCTTAGCCTAGATTGCACGCGGCGTAGTCCCCGCCGGGGGCGGCGGCGCTGGCTGCGGTGGCATGGCAGCGGGTGGCAACTCCTGCGGGCCGCTGAGGTTCTCGAAGTACTGCCGCGTCGCTTCCTGCGCGCCGCTGTCGCTCACCTGCAGGAATATCCTGCAGAGGTGCATGCGTTCTTCCCGCTGCATGCCCCTGAATTGCCTGTGTGCGGTGATCTGGTCATTTCCTGCTATGTCCTGCAGGAACTGTGTTTCTGCTTCATTCTGTTCCTCCGGCGTTTTCTTCTTGTTTCTGAGCGTTCTCTCCATCTGCCTGAACATGCGTTTGCCCGCAGGCGACATCAGGTTCGACGTAAGTTCCCTCCAGCCCAGCGGATCGGTGCGGAAGTACTCTGCTTCGATCTTCCTGTGCTGCGGTCCCATGCTGACTTCGAACGCGGCAATACGTTCCCGCAGCGTCGTGCACTGGTCCACGATCTTCGCCACTTTCCCCTTCGGGAAGCCGTTTGCCAGCAGGTACGCTGCGCCGGCGTACGCTGCGGTGGTGTACCCGAGTTTGAATTTGTTTGCGATGAACGAGAAGAGCGCCAGCGCGCTCACGGCTACCAGCCCGACCGCCCTCGCCGCGATGCCCGTCTTCGACCAGCCTTTCGGCGTCGCCTGTTGCCTGATCTCCAGCTCTTTCTTGGCGATGGGATCCATCTCCATGATGGCGATCAGCGTCGCTTTGAGATGCTGCAGGAATGCCTGTTGCTGCGGAGTTGCGATCGTGATGAGTTGCTCCAGTTCCTGCACGTGTTCATTCACTCTCCCCGTCCAGATTCGATCTTTCCCCTGGTACTTCATGAGGAGTTTGGAGGTGGGTATCCCTTTCTTGGGTTTGCCGAATTCAAAGAGAGCCAGCATCTCCTGTAGTTTCTTATTGATTGCGGGGTCGAACGTGCCTTCTACTTTGGCGTATTCCTCTTCCAGTGCGCGTTTCTCCTCCGGGGAGAGCAGAAAGAGTTCCAGCCGTGCTGTCACGAGTTCGCTGTAACGCTCGTACCATTCCGTTCCCAGCACGCTCGCGCCTTGCCTGAGGTCCGGCAGCGTTTCTACGAGGCTGCTCTTGCCGGCCATCGTTGTGAGTTCGACCTCCAGCCTCGCTGTCTTCCTGCGCAGCCACTCGCGGTACTCCGGGCTCTCCGGGTTCGGTGGCGCCTCCTGTTCGCGTTCTGGCGGGACCTGCCGCTGTTGTTCTGGTGTTCGCATGGTACGCGTTTGTTCTGTTTACGTGTTCCTCCTCTCCGCATCTATCTCATCTGCCTTGCGCAGGATGACGTCAATGTGCGTGTTCCCTACTTTTCCATCCTGATCCATTGCTGCCCGGACTGCGCTGTTTTGGGAGTGGATCACGTCGCGCATGCGTTCGGGGCTATTCCTCATTTCTACCGAGAGTTCCCGCAGCGCACTTGTCACGTCCCTGCCTCCCCTCATTCCCTCTGCGATCTTTTCCAGGATGCGTGTTTGCCTCGTTGCAATCGCATCTGCTTCCGGGCTGCCTCCTCCGCGCAGGTTCTCGCTCATATTCTGGAAACTCAGCTTCCTGTTGCGGATCGCGATGTTCGGGTTCCTCAGGAATCCTTCCGGCAGCGGGCTTGCGCTCATGATGGATTCGTACTGTCTCGTGCCGCCCTGCGTCTCTACCGGTATGAACGGAAGCGCCAACGGCACCTTGAGCGCAAATTTACCCCAGTTCTGTCCTACGCTCTGAATGGCGCCTGCAGCACGGGCGTAGATGCTGCCCATCTTGCTGATTGCGGCGAAGACGCCCACCCACATCACGATGACGGCCACGAAGCTCCAGAGCAGTTGCCACAGGTTCCTGATGCTGCTAATGAGCATTCCCTGGTCATTGCAGAGGTACGTCCCGTACGGACCGTTTTGCGGACATGCGATTCCGCTCACGCTATTGAGCATGATGAATCCGACTGCGAGGGGGATCGCAATAGCTGCAGGCAGGAACGCAGCTTTCACGAAGTGTTTGAAGATGCCCATGGTATCCGCCTCACCCATTTTGTCTCCCATGACGAAGCCGACGAACATGAAGGGCATGAACGCGACTGTGAGCCAGATAATCGGGATTCGTATGAGGAATACCACTGCCATTGCAACGAGGGGCAGCAGTGCTGCGACTGTGTAGAAGAGGATGAACATGAACTGTACGATAAACGTGCCAAGTTGCTCCAGGCTTGCCCACGTGCCGTCCGCAGGTCCCGGCGCACTCAGCACTTTCCCTGCCTGCACGATGCGTACGTGGTTGACGTAGAGTCCGTGCAGCATGGCGAGTCCCGTATTGAATTCTTCGTCGTACGGCGCAAGCCTGATGCAGACGAGGTTGCTGATTTTCACGTAGTTGGGATTGTTGCCTGCCTCTGCGATGTTCACGCACTCTGCTGCGAGTCTATTATCTTCCGCATCGCTGCGCCTTGCCGTTGGGAAGAGCCATGTTTCTGCAATGTACTGACAATCTGTGCTGTTGCCGTTGGCATCTTCTGTCCTGCACTGTGTTCCGATGGCCTGCGGCAGGGAGTAGATCGTTGCAGCGAGCACGTGTGCGGTATCCAGAATGACGCGTGGGAAGAACCACGAGAAGTTCACGAGGATGACCGCAAGGATGAATTTGGCTACGTGCGTCTTCATGAATTCGCCGCCCTGGGTAGGAACGATCACGGCGTAGAGCCCGACGAATACGAGCATGAATGCCAGAATGACATTCGTGAGGTTCCGTGAAAGTTGCCAGATGCTCAGAAGGGCGCCGGTTCCTTGCGTGCCTCCATTGACCGTGAAGATGAATTCAGGATCCAGGAGCGCTGAACACACATTAATTGTTGCGTAGATGAGGAACATTGCGAAGTCGAAGAAGATCGCTGACTTCTTGAGGAACTGCGTGAGATCCAGATCACCGGAGCCTGCTGTTACACCTTGCGCCTGGGCAAATTCAGTCATCACGCTGTTGTCCCCCAGGATGTACCAGAGGAGAAAGAATCCGCACAGAGCACCGAAGAGGAGTTTTCTGTTTGAAGGCATTCAGAGAAGTATAGCAGAATTTCATAGGAGACGCAACTGTCCTCTTCGCTCCGTAAAGCGATACTGCTCTCGTTCAATAAATGTATTCCAGAACATAAAAACTGTTCAATTGTGAGTATAAATTGTACTCAATATGAGTAATATATTTAGAGAGTATTTCATATTTATGTTTTCAATAAGCCATTTTTATTGATCAAAAAAAGTGATCTATAATATGATCAATTTTCTTGCACTTACGCTATTGATTTGAGTACAGTTTGTGTACGCCGCAGTTCCCCCTTTCATGCGAGCATGTCTTCCACTGTCTTAAAAGCACTGTTTAGCTCACAGACGAGAGTGAAACTTCTCTCTACGTTCCTGCTCCATCCGGAGCAGGAGTACTTTATCCGTGAGCTGACGAGGCTCCTGAATGAACAGATCAACTCCATCCGAAGGGAGCTGGAGAACCTGCGTAGGATTGGCCTGGTCAAGGCGCGCCATCGTAACCGCAAGAAGTACTACCGCGTGGATTCGGAATTCGTTCTCTACAGCGAGCTCAAGAGCATTTTCGCCAAGGAGATCCAGGCGGACAGCCCGATCGTTGCCAGCTTAAAGAAACTGTCTTCCGTTAAGCTGGTGCTGCTCGCTGGTATTTTCGTCGGAACGGAGAGCAAGGTAGATCTCCTTGTTGTGGGTGATGTGAAGAAGGAGATGCTCGAGGCATTGCTCCTGCAGGACCCGACTCTCAAGAACGTGAAGTACTCCATTTTCACGGAGGGGGACTTCCTCTACCGCCTGAGCCTGCGAGACCGTTTCATCTCGGAAATCCTCAATGATCCGCGCCACCTCCTTGTCATCAACACGCTTCAGCAGGAGATTGATGAGGCCGTGAAGCGTTGAAAACTCCCGTTTTTTCCTTTACTTCCGTGCGGGTGAGCCGCTAGTCTTTCGCACGTCTCTATGGCGTCAGTGCTCCTCCAGAAGCAGGCGGTTCCCTTTGTAAAGCAGCGGCCGGATATCCGGCCGGGATTCACTGTTCGCGTGCATGAGCGCATCCAGGAGGGCGGCAAAGAGCGCATCCAGGTATTCGAGGGACTGGTGATTAACGTGCACAAAGGCGCGTTCCCCACAGATTGCACCATTACAGTACGTCGCATTGTTTCCGGTGTGGGAGTGGAAAAGATCTTCTCGCTCCATTCTCCGCAGGTGGAGAAGATCATGGTGAAGAAGGTGGCGAAAGTTCGTCGCGCAAAGCTGTTCTTCCTCCGCGGACGCCGCGGCAAGTCCGCACGCTTAAGCGAGCGCTTTACGACGGCGGATGAGTTCTCCATCGCCGCAGCCCAGAGCGAGAAGAACGAGGTGGAAGAGGTACAGGAAGAAAAAGAAACAAAGGCGGATGACAAGAAGGAGTAGAAACGCGCTATAGTACGTCCTGTGCAGTACGTTCTCATAGGAAATTATGGCGTTGGCAATCTTGGCGATGAGGCTCTGCGAGAGTATTTCCTTACGCAGTTTCCGGACGTGCATTGGAACGTTCTTTCCGCGCACTCACGCGGAGATGAATTGCCTAGGCTCCCTGCGGGGATTCGCTCCTTCTTCACTCCATGGTGGAAGACGCTGCATGCGATCAGGCGGTCAGACGGCGTTGTGTTCGGAGGGGGAAGCCTGTTTACCGATACAGAATCTTCCTACGCATGTTTCCTCTGGTGGTGGCATGTATTGGTCGCATGTCTTCTTCAAAAGAAGATAGCTCTTGCTTTTCAGGGGATAGGGCCTTTTCGTACGAGGAGAGGAGAGTGGTTCGCACGCTCGGCATGCAGGATGGCATCCCACGTTTCCGTGCGGGATTCCCTCTCGCGCGAACGGCTGGAACATTGGAAGTTGAATACAGAAGTTATACAAACTTTCGATCCTGTTTTTTCTTTAATTGATAATGAAAAGAAGTATTTAAGTTCAAAAAATGTATTCGTCATAGTGCCACGAAAAAATTCATCTGCAACCTTCCAGAATCGCGCCCGCGAATTGCTGGATTCCCGGGCATGGGATGAGGTGCGCATCCTCTCCATGCAACCCGATGATCCGGAGGAGTGCGTACTCTGTGCGCAGCTCACTACGCATGCTGCGAATGTGAGGGTCGTGCCGGTACGCCTCCTCCCGGAACTCGCGATGCACATTGCTGCGGGAACGACGATTCTCACGCAGCGCTATCACGCAGCACTCGCCGCACTCGCGCTCGGTAAAGCGTTCGAGGCGCTCGCGCAGGAGGAGGGCGATAAACTTTCGGAGCTGACCAAGTATCAAGGGCATTCGCAGCAGTGCCTGCGTCTTGTGCGCGACGGAGAGGCGGCTCTGAGGGGATGGTTGGAGAGGAGATCTTCTTCCTGCTAAAGAGGCGCTTCTGCTTATGGCATTTCTTTGCTATAATACAGAGGAATGCATAATGCACTCTCCCTCACGGCGGACGAGCAGAAGCTCTTCGATGCGCTCCCCGATGGTCTCAAAGAAGGGTGGGTTATCACAGAGGAGCAGGGAACGTACTCGGATACGCCCAGGCATCGGATGATGCGGATGCAGCTCATGCATCTCCATGATCCTAAGATGCAGGAATTCCTCGGGAAGGCGAAAGCGACAGAAGGGGATGAAAAAGCCCTTGCAGCACTCGTTGCGCGTACGGATCTTTCCGATGTTTCAGACGGTGATCTGGCCGAACTCTTCTTCGTCCTGGGACCAGCGCCCCTGTCGGCGCTCATCCTGTCGTTGCTCAGGGCAGTGAAGAGCGACGAAGATATCGACGATCTTGCTTCCTTGACGCTCATACGGAACTCGCTCCTCAGCGCTCTGCACCATTCCTGAGATTCTATGTCACCCGAAACAACCCTCGATCCTGTTACCGGCCCCAGTGGAGATGAGACGAAGATTGAGGCACCCCAATCGTTCATACCGACACCCGAGCGGCTCTCGCAGTACCTGGAGATGAACATTGCGGAAGTGGATGCTGCACTGCGGTCTGTCGAGGGAAGGGCGACTCTCTACAGTCGTATTGTCGAACACGAAGAGGATCTTAGGCAGCTCTACCCCGATTTCAATTCGAACGGTTTGCGTGAACAATTGGATCTGATCGGCGATGTGTTACGCCAGAAGGAGGCGTACATGAAAGACGTCTCATCTCCTGAGAAGAAGGGGCTCTTTCGGAGGGCGTGGGACCGCGTGAAGGGGTTTGCGAAACGGCATCCGATTGTAACGGCGCTTCTCGCGATTGCCGGCATTGCCGCCGCAGTTGCAGGAGGCTTCTACCTGACGGGGAATTGGGAGCTCCTGCTCACATCCACGGGACTTTCCAAGGTGTTTGGCAGCGTAGATGCTGCCGGCGAGATGATCACACCGACTCCGTACACTCCCATGGCGCCGGGCGCGGGGGAACTTCAGGTTCCTGTGCCTGCTGATCCGATCCCCGGGGCGGAGATACCAATATAGACCTACATTTTTCACATACATACCAATGTCGCAGCCAGAACGATTCCGCCAGGGGAATGAGATCGCGCGCGAAACGCAGCTTCCCTTCGCAGAGACGCTCAATACGCTGGAGAAAACAGTCGGTCCGTCCGTGCGGGGCATACCCGATGAGGTCACCGAGGATTGGCTCAAAGAGCAGCTGGCGGATATCGTGAAAGATCACCACATTGATACGTTCAATGAGCAGTATCTGTACAACGAACTTCTCTACCGTAGAGCTTCTCTGCAGCGTCAGAAGAATGTACGGGAAGCGCTGCAGCGCGGTGAGCAACCCAACGGCGAACTCCTGAAGGAACTCGTGGTGGCAAACCAAGCCGTCACGTACCACGAGTACTTCCGCAGCGGTGTGAATCATGTGCTCTCTGTGATGCGTCGCTACGAGACGATGCGCGGCACTATGCCGCACGTTCCCCCGTACCTGGTGAAAATGGAGGTGGAGACCAAACGGTACATCGAAGCGTTGCAGGGTGCTGTGCAGGAACGAGTTGCATTCTCCAACGTCATTCTCCTCGAGCACCATGTGGAGAAGGGATTTGGCAACGATGCTGTGCGTCTGCGCACGCTGCGTGACGGGTACATGGGTCAGTTGAGTGATGCGAGCAGGCAGGCGTTGGGCGGCGATCTGGAGCAGAAGCTCATTCGCGCCAATCAGCTCAACCAGAGGATTGTGGAACTCCTGAGCGGCAGGCACGGATTACAGGGAATCGAGGAAGGATACGTTCCCAAGCGCATGTACCTGGAGTTGCTCAAATACCGGTATAAGCAGCTGCTCGATTCGCAGAAGCAGATTGCCGTGGATACGGATCTGGCGAGCTCAAAATCTGAGCTTGCGCATTTTACGAGGAAGTTCGAGATGGCTCAGAAAGGCCAGGGGAAGTTCACCGAGGAGGATGTCGCTCGCAGCGAGGAACTCCGCAAGCGCATTCGGGACGTCAACGGACAGTTTGCCCTGCTCGGAGAGCAGCGCCGTGCCGTCACGCAGGAAATCTTAGGGCTCACGGATGAATTGGCGGTCTATAACATCGAGCAAACGGAACTGGCGGATATTCAGAACCAGCTTGGTAAGAAGTACAGTTTCGAAGGCGTTGCGGGCATCAGTCCGCTCAGTACTCCTCCAGAGGTGCGGGATGCCATTGCGAAGAACATGGAAACGCGGAAGCAGTTTCACCTCACGCAGATGGGTTCATTCCTGACTGTCGTAGAGGAAGATGTCTTGCATGTCGGGCTCAGGGAGCGCGTGGAAAAAAAATGGAACGAGGACGGCCGCGAAGCGCTCCGCCTTGTGACGCACCGCCTTGCCGGATTTTTTACCTTCGCCGTTCCGGAGGCATTCGGCATGAAGGAGGCGGCGAAAGATGCTCTCACGCAGCCATTGGATGAAGCGATGGGATGGCCATCGAATTGGGAAGATCTTTCCCCGGAAGAGCAGGAAAAAGCTCTTGAAGTTGTTCGTGAAAAGACGAGGAGCGTTCTTACGCTCATCGAGAATTTCGATACGTCCACGATACAGAACTTCCGCGAGACAGTCTCCGTCCTTCAGGGCATGCCGCCGATGTCTCAGTACGCACTCGAGGATGTGAAGTTCGACGAGAATGACCAACCGATCCTTCCGGAGGAACGCGTGACAACGGGAAACAGGGATGCTCTGATCCGGAAGTATGGCGGCGGTACCGTGCACCTCATGCTCATCAGGCAGTTCCATGCTCATTGGGGCACGCAGCAGCCTCCGTCCGGTTTCTTCGGCGAATACGCAGAATTCCTCCACGGCGTTGATGCTGTCATTGATGTACACCTGGATGTCGGGCGCGCCCTCCATGTCCTGGGTGACCGGTACATGGATCTCGCGAAACTGTGGATGCAGATTGCGCTCGTTGCACTGGGAGTCGGTATTCTCATCGGTGCCGGCGGCGTTCTCATCCTGAAGAAGGTTACAGGGAGGAGCGTTCGTGCAATTCTCAATGGCGCCGGGCGCGTACTGCCGAATCTGCCTCGCTATGCTCCGCGCATGGGCGCATCCGCGCCCTTCCTCTACAGGGCGTATCTCGACTACCAGAAGATCGGAGATATCGCCGAGAGCATTGAACGGCAGCGCATTCATCTCATTGCCGAACTCGAGGGGGCGGGCTTCGTCGCGGATCCTCCGGGACAGGAGAGCACGTTCCGCTACAAGTCCGGCGGAACGGATATCAAGGTGAATGTCTCCGAGCTGAAGGATGCACTGGAGGGTCAGGAGACGGCGCAGGGTGCGCGCGTTGTGGGGAGTCTCGCACAGGCTGCGCTGATTCTCCGGTTTGGTATTTCCAGGGCGGCGGTGCCACTCATGATCGCGGAGGTCGGCGTTGAAACCATCCGGTACGGATTGGATCAGGAATCAGACAAGAAGTTCCTGCTACGCGCGCCGGCATGGCTCATTGCCAAGATCAATTTGGAGCAAGCAACCGGCGAGACCGGGTATTCCATGCTCGCGAAGGCATCCGGAGAGATGATGACGGACAGTCCGTTCGGCGACGCGGAAGATTCGCAGGAGAATAGGGAGAAACGCGACATACGCGAGAAGATGCTCTTCCAGATCCTCATGGAGGAGTTGCGGCAGTTCCCCGAGCTGCGGCAGGAAATTCTGGGAGGTACTACGCATCCGTTGCGTCTCGATCTCTTCTATAGGAACGGTTTTACAGATGTGTTCCTCCCTGTTTTCTACGCACGATTGTTCGAGCTGGTCGGGAAGGGGCGTCTTTCCTGGGAGGAGATCAGCAAGGGGCAGATTGACAGCGACTGGAATATTCCGCTCCCAACATCTCCGAAAATCACTTTGGTGGAACTCCGCCGCGCCATGCGCGAATCAGTCGTGTTCTCTATGCAGCATACGCGTGAAGAGCAGTATCTCTCTGCGCGTAAAGAGCTGGTTGCGCTGGACGCGCAGATCCAGAAGGAGTGGAGCCCGGAACTGCAGGCGAAGAGAGATTTTCTGGATTCCGTCGTACAGGAATTGGGGAAACAGGAGGTATTCGGGAAGAAATTGAGCGATGTTCCTGAGTGGGGAGATCGCGTACAGACCGGTACGACGCGTGCGAGTTCTGTCGCCAAGCTTCTCTTTGCAGGCGCGCCGAAGCATGATCACCGTGTGGAGGCGGATACGGTTGCCGGTCTCCCGGAGGGATTCAATTTCGGTGATCGTACTTCTGTCTATTCCCGGTTCCTCGCGGATAATCCTGCGTTGCGTGCGCAACTCAACCAGGTACTCCCCAGGACAACCGCCGAACCTGAAGGGCGCGTATTTCCTTCCATTTGGTCGAAGGAAAGCTGGCAGATGCCGACGGGTTTCGATAGCAGGAATGCGCGTCTGGTTGATTCCCACTTCGTTGCGAACGGAGTTTCTGAAGCTGTGGGATTGCCGAAGATGCGCGATGAGATGTTCGGTACGACGGATAGCGTTGCGTTCGCTCTGAAGCGTGTCACGGAAGGTTCGATCAAGCTCTTTTCTGAGCATGCCGCACGTACGAAACAGCGTTCTTTGGAGCAGAATGCTTTCCTCGAATCTTCGTTGTACAAGCGCGAGTCTCATACGCCCATCGTTCTTACTCGATACGAGGGGCGTCCGTATGTGACAGGGGACACGAAGCAATTTGCGGCCCTCACGGAGATGTTGCGAGACCCTTCCTCGGGAGAAGAGGCATTCTCGTTCGAGAAGCTCGTTGCCGTGTGTTTCGAAGGGAAGACGCTGTCTAATGGGCACCAGATCGTTCTTGCGACGTACATGTTCGGTGATGTTGCATCTCGTTCTGAAGAGTTGCCGCGTTTCTACGTGATGCAGCGTGCCGCCGGCACTTCTGCGACTGCACGCTGGACTTCGCGCCTGCAGGGATTCAGCCACGCTTCGGGCGGGGCGAGTTTCCTCAGGCAGCCCGGTGCGAGTGCGATGCTGGATGCCGTACGAGTGCAGCTGGGTACGCGTGAGGAACAGCGACAGGAAGCGGCGGTGAAACAGGAAGCTGCGCAGCGCGAGCAGATGACTCAGTGGGAACGCGAGAAGCCTGTCCGTGACCAGAAACAGGCATTGCAGGAGGAGATCGTGCGTGCCGCTGAGCAGCGGGCGAGACAGGACGGGGTTGTCGGGTATGTCCCGGGGCGGTACGTTCGGGATGAAGAGAAACAGAGATTCTCTCTGAGTTTCGATACTTTTCAATCACGCTATGGCGATTGGATCCTGGAATTGCGGCCGCAAATTTACGTACAGCAGGAATTGCGTGCAGCCGATACTCCGGCGCCGAAACGCGGGTTCGCTTTTCACGCGCGGAACGAGAAGACCGGGCAATCGTATGCTTTCAATATGGATATCGATGATCTCAGGGCTCCGAGTCGTGCTGTAACGGAACAGGATATCGCTATGGCGACCGCTCTGCTCACTGCTCCGCTCAATCTTGCGGGACATCCCCAGGAGAAGGATAAAAAATTCGTCGAGGCGGTTCGTCGGTATGAGTTACGGCGCCTGCTCGACATAGCGAAGTACAAGGGTTCACACAGTTGGAATGCCTCTGAGTTTCGTGACAATCTGGAACAGGAGCTCTGGCCGTACTATCGCGATGCGAAGAATAAGGATATTTTCCTCAATACGTTGCTGAATAACCTGACGACGTACTCGCCGGTGACGGGCGGAGTGTTCAGCAGTACGTACGGTACGATTCTGAAGAACATGAAGCAGCAGTACTAGGGAAGAATCTCTTCCTGATTTCATTCGCGGAAACGCGCGCTTCTCCATATCATAGGAGGCGTGGACATTCGCAATTTCTGCATCATCGCGCACATCGATCACGGCAAGTCAACGCTTGCCGATCGCATGATCGAGGTGACCGGCACCAAGCAGAAGCGCGAGATGAAGGCACAGCTGCTCGATACGATGGATCTGGAGCGCGAGCGCGGCATTACGATCAAGCTGCAGCCGGTGCGTATGGCGTGGAACGGCGTGCAGCTCAACCTGATCGATACGCCGGGTCACACGGATTTCCGCTACGAAGTGAGCCGCAGCCTCGCTGCCTGCGAAGGCGCGATTCTGCTGGTGGATGCTTCGCAGGGGATTCAGGCACAGACGCTGGCGGTCCTCTATATGGCGATGGAACATAATCTGACCATTATTCCCGTTCTCAATAAGATCGATCTTCCGGCGGCGGACCCCGAGCGCGTGAGTGAGGAAGTCGTGCATTTGCTCGGATGCCCAAAGGAGGACATCCTCCTCATCTCGGCGAAGGAAGGCAGGGGAGTGGCGGATGTTCTCCAGCGGGTTATTGACCGTGTGCCGCCGCCCAAACATACCGGCCATGCCGGCGTGGCGCGGGCGCTCATCTTCGATGCGGCGATGGATACCTATCGCGGGGCGGTTGCCTATGTTCGCGTGGTCGATGGGACGTTCACAAAGGGGCAGCAGATCTATCTGCTTGGCACGAAGGCAAAGTTCGAAGCACTGGATATCGGGCACTTCTCCCCGCAGTACGTCTCGGATGCGGATCTGAAGGAAGGGGCAATCGGGTACATTGTCACCGGCGCCAAAGACGTTGTGCGAGTTCGTACGGGAGATACGGTCGCTTCCTCTCCGAATGCCGTGCAGCTCCCGGGGTACAAGGTGGTGCAGCCGATGGTGTTTGCGGGTCTCTATCCTTCGGAAGCGGATGAGTATCCACGGCTACGCGAAGCGCTGGAGAAGCTCTCGCTCAACGATGCTTCGCTCTCCTTCGAGCCGGAACGCAACGTGGCGCTGGGCAACGGGTTCCGTTGCGGGTTCCTGGGGCTCCTTCACATGGATATCGTGCAGGAGCGGCTGGAGCGGGAGCATGATTGCGATCTCGTGATCACTGCGCCGAGCGTATTGTACGAAGTCGTGCTCAGTGCCAGGCATCCGGCGGAGATCGTCCGGTCCAGCTTGCTCAAACCCGATGAGCCGGATACCGCCGTCATTTCCAATCCTGCGGATTTTCCCGATCCGACGTACATCAAGGAAGTGCGCGAGCCATGGGTCAGGCTGGAGGTCGTCGGTCGGAATCAGGATGTCGGCGCCATCATGACGCTCGTGCAGGAACGCCGTGGTACGTACCTTTCACTCTCGTATTTGGATGCTGATCGTGCCCTCCTTCACTTCGAAGTGCCGTTGCAGGGGATCGTGCTGGATTTCTTCGACGGCCTTAAATCCGCGACATCCGGATACGCATCCATGAGCTACGAGCCGCTCGGGTACCGTGCCGGCGAACTGGTGAAGTTGCAGATTCTCCTGCTCGGCGAACCAACTGAGGCACTCAGTACGATCGTCCACAAATCAGAAGCGCAGCATGTCGGAGCGATCATCTGCAAGCGTCTCAAAGAAGTGATCCCGAAAGCCCAGTACCAGATCCCGATCCAGGCTGCGATTGGTGCCAAGGTCGTTGCGCGCGAGACGCTCTCCGCCTATCGCAAAGATGTGACGGGATACCTGTATGGGGGCGATGTAACCCGCAAGCAGAAGCTCCTCAAGAAGCAGAAGAAAGGGAAGAAGCGCATGAAGCAGATGGGCAGAGTGACGCTCACGCAGGATGCGTTTTTGAGCGTGCTCAAGCGCTCGTAATTTCTCCAAATAGATATTCCTCAATCGGCGTCTGCTTGCGCCCGTCGATTTCCGCGTAGAGCCGCAGGCGGTCTACCGGAATATCGAATGCGCATCCATCGAGCGCTTTCATCACGCGCTTCTTGACGGTTGCGAACCGTTGCGGGTGCCGGGTGCGTGCGAGGGTGATGTGCGGTTCGAACCGTTTGCCGCTCACCCAGGGGCAGGATTTCTTCAGGCGCGCCAGTTCCTCGGAGAAAGCGATGTGTAAGAAGAGCACCCGGTCTTCGCCGCGGCTGCCGAATGTCCCTGCACCGATTACATGGAGCGCGAATGGCGCCGTACGTTCTGCCACGCTCCCCGCTTGCTGCTGAATCTGGCGGTACTCGATCTCCATCACTTCCGGCCAGTACTGGAGCGTGAGGTGAGGGGATTGCGGGTTCTGGAAACGCAGGATTTCTCCGAATGGTTTCAGTTCCTCCTGGAGCGCCTGAAACTGCCACTTCGGCTGGCCTTCCAGCGGCAGTGCCACGAATGCCGCCTTGAGCGGAAAGGAGAGTTCCATCAGTCGTCTTCTGTTTTCTCCTCGTGTTTCTTTGCGATCAATGCTTTGCGCACGCCCGGAACGAACGGCTCGAAGACGGTTTGCAGGATGCTGGCCGTGAGCGGCTGGAGTTTCTCGAACGGCGCGGAGCGTTCCTGTACCGTGAAGAATTCCTGCAGGACGAACGTCGTGAGCTGGAGCACGGTGCCATCGATGTTCTTCTCATCCAGCATGAGTTTGAGCAGGATTCCCTCCGGATCGATCGAGAGCACGAGCTGCATGCGGGTGATCCACTCGACGAGTCGGCGGTTCGTTTCCGCATCCATTTCGTCCCCTTTCATGAGCGCCGTATTCTCCCCGACGGTTTCCTCCGACGATTTCTTGCCGTTCTCCTTGAGGTAGCTCTCCACTTCTTCCCGGGAGGTTGCGTGGATGAGCGAGAGGACGGCGAGGATGAAGATGCTGGGGCAATCGCGTGCTACCAGGCGCGAGATGAGCAGGAAGAAGTGCGCATGCTGCTTGTCATCCAGGAATCGGATGATGATTTGTGCGACCTGGTCGTCTTTCTTCTTCGAGCGTTTCTCCTCCTTTCTGATCTGCTGCATGGCAGCCGCAGCAGCAGCAAAGCGCTGCTTGGCTTCTTCACTTATTCCTTCTGAGACGCTTCCGCCTTCTCCCGGTGCCCATGATTCTGCCGGTGCTCCGGATTCGGACATGGATCTATGGTAAATGGAAAATGAAAAATAGAAAGTTAAAAATGCACCACGAAAACATTCCCCTCCGATTTTTCATTTACTTCGTCTTCGCTGGTTCGATGTGCACGTACGTGCAGCGTTCGCGGCGACCGTTGAACTTGGGAATTCTCTTCTGGCTGAATGCGACGACGCCGGCGACGTTCGCATGGATCGTCCAGTCCTTGCCGAGGTGGGTATTGTCGCCCGGTCGGTACCAGAATCCTTTCTGGCGGATCAGAATTTCTCCTGCGGAGACAGTTTGCCCGCCGAAGCGCTTTACGCCGCGCCGTTTGGCAACGCTATCTCTGCCGTTACTGGTAGACCCTCCGGCCTTTTTATGTGCCATAGTGCAGGGATTCTACGTATTTTCCTTTGCCTGGCAAGGAAAATCATGCACAATAGCTTGCGCCTATTTCGACGCGGGGTGGAGCAGCCTGGTAGCTCGCGAGGCTCATAACCTCGAGGTCGCAGGTTCAAATCCTGCCCCCGCAACCAAATTTTCACGATGTAACGTATGGAATGGAAAAATCTTGCTCCCGGCTTGGTGCGCCAGAGAGTGATCATGGAAGGCACAACCAGTGAGATTGTCGAGCCAGCCCAAATTAAATCCTATCTTGATGAATTAGCTGTAATTGCCGGGATGGAAAAACTTTCTGGTCCATATGTCTATTCTGCACATGAAATGGGTTTTGGCGGATGGATACATTGGAAATCGTCTGGTGCTGCTTTTTACTCGTATCCTACAAAACCACCCTTATTCACGGTCGATTGTTATACTTGTAAACCTTTCTCTGCAGTGAAAGTTGCGGAATTCACAGAAAACTTTTTCAGTTCTATTGAATTTGTCTGGAAAGAAGTGGGTGTGTAATGCACTGCAAGTCCATCAATTCTCAAGCATAGCCGCACGTGGGACGCATGCGGCTGAGAACTACTGTTTATCATTCCGCTAATTTTTCTTTGGGGGACTAGGGAACCTTGTTCGGTTCCCTAAGCCCCCCAAACCCCCCTTACCCTCCTAACTGTACCCGTAGTTATTGGCATAATATTTCGGGCATTTTCAATGAGGAAACAAAGTTGCAAAAAAGGAACTTGCCGCAACCAATTCATTTTCTCCCGTAGAACGACCGCTTGAGCTCTTCAATCTTCTCTCTGTGGAAGAGGAAGAGTTGCCAGTGTTCGAGGATGGGCATCTGCCGGAGCAGTTCCAGGTACGCGGCCTCCTGCTGCTGCGCCATGGTGTCGTTTTCCTGCGGCAATGCAGCTCCCCCCGTCCTGTCCACTTCCTGTGTGAAGATGAGCACTTGTTCGCCGGGGGTCACTCTTCCCAGGTTCTCCTTCGCGTACTTGTCTTTGTACTGTGAGGATTGGTAGTACTCCAGTTCCCGCTTCCCCGCCTCGATTGCATTCCGGAGCGCGCTGTTTCTGCCCTCGATGACGGCGAGCGTCTCATCGAAGAGGACGTTTCTATAGAACGAGAGCGCCAGTCCGAATGCCATGAGCCCCACGACGGTGAGCCCCACGACGATCGTGACCTGTTTGCTGAGCGGCTCGATGTGCCTGTATGCCATCGGGCATAGGGTACTTGGGATGGAGGGGTTCGGGAATAGGGAATAGGGAGTAGAATACTAGGGATTAGGACTAGGTTATCAAATACAAAAAATATCCCTATTCCCCAGTATTCCAGTATTCTATTCCCGATGAAGATCTACTGTTCCGGGATCGGCGGCATCGGCCTGAGCGCGTACGCATTCCTGCAGCAGAAAAACGGGCATACCGTCCTGGGTTCGGATCGTTCCGAGAGTGCGATGACTGCCGCGCTCGCCGGGAAGGGGATCACTGTTTCCTGCAAGCAGGACGGGTCTCATATTCCGGAGGATTGCGATCTCTTCGTGTACTCCGAGGCGATCCCTCAGGATGCGCCGGAGCGGCGGAAAGCTGCAGAGTTGGGCATTCAGCAGTACTCCTACTTCCAGGCGCTCGGCGAACTCTCCAGGAATTCCCGCGTCATCGCGGTGTGCGGAACGCATGGCAAATCCTCCACGACCGCTATGGTGGCGAAGGTGCTCATGGATGCGGGGAAGGATCCGACCGTTATCGTGGGGACGGTGTCGCCCGATCTTGGAGGGCAGAACTGGAGGAAGGGCGGGAGCGATCTCTTCCTGCTTGAGGCGTGCGAGTACCGCCGTTCTTTCCACAATCTCTCTCCCGCTATCATCCTCATGACGAATGCGGATGGAGATCACTTCGACGCATTCGCATCTGTGGAAGAGTACCAGCAGGCGTTCGTTGATTTCCTTACGCTGCTCCCGGAAGGCGGAGCAGTGATTACGCACATGGGTGACCCCGACTGTGCGCGCATCGTTCGGAGCGGCGGCGTTCCTGCAATCGATGCGGACGCGTGCGCTCTGCCCCGCCTTTCCGTACCGGGCGAGCACATGCAGCGCAACGCTCAACTGGTGCTGGTGCTTGCGGAGCTGCTGCACATTCCGGGTGCGCAGGCTTCCGCATCGCTCGCGTCCTACCAAGGGTGCTGGCGGCGGTTGGAGCGGAAAGGGGAGTACAAGGGCGTGCCGGTGTTCGATGATTACGGCCATCACCCGCGCGAGATACAGGCGACACTGGCTGCGTTGCGCCAGGAACACCCGGAGGCGCGGTTGGTCTGCGCCTTCCAACCACACATGCACGACCGCACTCTGAAATTGTACGACCAGTTTGTTCAGTCATTCTGTGGCGCGGATGTCGTCATTGTGCCCAATGTGTACGATGCCCGCAGCGATGTGGAAACAGCGCAGGTAGATGTTGATGCGTTCGTTGAGGATCTCCGCCGCCATGGAGTGCCAATTGCGCGCAATGGTCACTCATTGCGGGAAACGGAGCGGTTGCTCAAGGAGGAGATTCTCCGGGAAGGAGACGTGCTCCTCTGCATGGGTGCGGGAGACATCACTGCCCTCGCAACTTCCATGGTTTCCTAGTAGGAATCGCCCGTGAATTCCGGGGAATTTTCCAGGTACGTCTCCTTTGCAAGTGTGACGATCTTCGCGAGTTCGGCGCGGTTGATGGGGTCATTCGGCCGGAACGCGTTCGTCTCGCTGCTCACGATGCCGTCCAGCGCCGCCGTTTCGATCGAGGCGGCATACGGCGCATTCGGCAACACATCGCGAAACAGCGTGCCCTTTGGCCAGATGCGCGGCACGTCGAGCGCCTGCAGGAGCGTCGTGATGACTTCTGCGCGCGTTGCCGGGCGCGCCGGGTCGGTCTCTGGATCGAGGATTACCTGCCAGTAACGCTGTTCCGCGGAGGCGTAGTACTGCTGAAACCAGGTGCCTTGCGCCCGTTCGTTGCGCGGGGAGCTTGGGAGGCCGGCATCGCTGATTCCGGCAATTTTGTGTGCGACTTTGAGGAGTTGCGCCAGCGAGACGGAGTCGCCGGGACCGAACTGCCCGGTGTATGCGCCTGCCTCGTCCTTGTACCCTGACATGATTCCCGTCTTTGCGACGTTGTAGATGTGCGTAGCGAACCATTCTGCCATCGGCACGTCCTCCAGCACTATTCTGTCTGTCCCCACCGTGACGGTGACGTACCGTATCTGTCGTTCTTCTTCCTGCTGCGCGAGACTGCTGAGCGCGTCGCATTCAAGTTTCACCGTGAAGCTGATGCGTCCATCCTTCTCCATCGTGCCGGATTGCGCCTTGGGCTGAGGGCAGCCTTCCGGGGGCTGGTACTGGACGGAGTAGAGACCGAACGGCACATCCTCGTACGATCCCGGTGTCACTCCCTGCGTCGCGAAGTTATTGGGTCCTACCAGCTGAAACGGGATGCCCGCAGGCTGGCTGGTTACCGAGACCTTGCCCGTGACTGTGAAGCTCTCTGTCGCCCGTATGAGATATACGTCATCTTTGGAGAGCGTGAATGCTACTCGTGGTATTCCGCTCGTGCTGAGCAGTTGCCCGTTGCGGAAGAGCTGGACGTAGGCGCTCGCACCCTGTGCGTTCTCGATGAGCAGGGTGTACAGACCCGACGGCACTTCCTGATTGATGTACCGCTTGGCGCGTTGCATGGAGAGCATCGACCTGTCCGGGCGTATGAGCGTCCAGTTCCCCAGCGCATTCTCTTCCTCTGCTTCCTGCAGGATTTCTATCGTTCCTGTTCCCTCTATGATCGTATCTCCTGATGCTGCGTGGAGCGCAGGCGCGGGAATGAGCATCCCTGCTGCGGCAGCGATTGCAAGCAGGCCGGAGTGGAGCGGGTATTTTGCAGCCATAGTATTGTGGAGAGAAACAAAACGGGTGAGCTCCTTCTGAGAGGAATACTCACCCGCGTATGGTACCCGCTTTGAGGTCAGGCTGCCACTGTCGCCGGTTTTCTTGTTTGGAGTAGCAGAAGAAGCAGTCCGCCCAGCGCACTCAGGCAGAGGAAGAGCAGATCGAATCTGCCTCCTGTTGGTGGGAAGACCGCAGCGCCGATTGTCGCTGTGCTGCTGATGGTGGAGTTTTGCACCTGTATCTGTGGCCCCGAGACGCGTGCGGTCACATCCGTCACGGCGCCAAAATTCACTTCGGGTCGCATGCGTATGAGCAGTGACGTGCTCCACGTTTGGTTTGCGTACACCGCATCTATCGTCCACAGGACAGTGCGGTCGTTCACCATTGTTCCGTTGCGCGGGAGCTTATCCACAATCTGCAGTACTTCGGGATCAAATTGAAAACTCACCTGCACGTCGTCCTGCGTGCGCCTGTCGTGATTGCGCACCTCGATCGTGTAGAGCACCGCATTGCCCGGCATCACTTCCTGCTGATTGGATACCAGCCCTATTGTCACTTTGCCTGCACGTTCATCCTCCGCTGGCGTATTGGCGGCAACTGCCTGCTGAGCAGAGAGGAGCATGCCGAGCATTGTTATGCCGGCGAACACCGCTGTTTTCGCATATGCCAGAGAGGAATCCATAGTACTGGTGGAAAATAATGGTTGCTATTAAATCATTATATTTGATATTTGTCAATATCCTACCAATGCTTTTCCAGAGCGGTTTTCCAGGTATTCAGCAGTTCGGAGAGACTGAGTTCCAGCAGGGGATGTTCCCCGCGCATGACGCGGAGCATCGCTTCCTGCGTTGTGGCGCCGATCCGCAGCGCTGTCATGTTGTTCTCTGCTGCACAGGAGAGGAATGTTTGCTCTTTTTCTTCGGGAACCTCCAGCAGGAATCCACCCGTTTCGGAGAAGAGGAGCTGGTCCGTGCGCAGCGTGCTCCCGAGCGCATCCAGGTCTATGTCTGCGCCCAGATTCCTGCCGACTTTGCGCTGTGGGGCGAACATCTCAAACAGCGCCATGAGCAAGCCTCCTTCGCTGATGTCGTGGCAGGCGGCAACGAGATTCCGCCCGATGGCCTGGGTGACGCAACGTATCTGGCAGGAAACTTCCCCGAAGTTCGGCTCAGGGACGTTCTCCCCCAGCAGCGCATCGCGCCCCGCCTGCGTGCGTTCCTCCAGCACCTGGTAGTAGAGCGACCCTCCGCACTCATCCCTGCGTTCACCGATCAGGTAGAGAGCGGATCCGGCGTTCTTCACCTGCATGGTCACCGCCCTGCGCGCATCCGCGAGTATGCCCGTGCAGCTCACGATGGCAGTCGGGTCAATGGCGCTGCCATCCGGTTTGCCGTTGTAGAGACTCACGTTGCCGGAAATAATGGGAACCGGCTCCCCGTCTATGAGTACTCCTTTCGATGCGTCCGCGATGCCGCCGGCGCCTTCTTCCAGCTGCCAGAGCTGCTGCGGAATTTCCGGATTGCCGTAGTTGAGGCAGTCCGTGAGCGCGCGGGGCAGGGCTCCCACGGCTGCCACGTTGCGCATGGCTTCCACCGCGGCATTCGCTCCCTGCCAGTAGGGGGAGATCCTGCCGTACCTTCCGTTGCCGTCCGCTGCGATCGCGACGCCCCGCCATCGTTCTTCCTCTGTCAGTTCCCATCCGGGGTGTGTTCCTTCCTGCACGTAGCTCTCCAGATCCTGCAGTGGCGCAATGACTGCGGCATCCGCTTCGCCCGGTTCGATGACGGAGTTTCCGATGACGTTCTTGTCGTAGTGCCGAAAAACCGGTTCCCTGCTCGCACCATTCGGGTGCGAGAGCAGCGCATGGAAGATTTCTGCGAGAGAGAATTCCTTCCCTCCCACTGTGACGATTGCTCCGTTGCAGGCGATCTTCGGCTCCTCGCCCGCGTACGCAAAGGCTTTGGTCGGGCGGGCGTACTGCAGTCCGCAGGTGATATCCAGCGCTTTCGCTTCACAGACAATCTGGCCTCTGTACGTTGCGCGGTAGATGTTGCTCTCCGTCACTTTGCCGATCAGGCTCGCCCGCGCGTTCTCCGCCACGCTCGGGAGTTCCCATATCTCGTTGTAGTGCCTGAGGATGTGCTCCGTGAGGTCCGGGTGGCACATCCAGCAGAGGCGTTCCTGCGTTTCGGCGCAGGCGATGACTTCTGCCGGCAGGCTGTCTATCGCAACGTGGACGTTGTCCAAATTGATGTCTGCTCCGAGCCCCCTATCTGCCACCTGCTCCACGGATGCGCAGACGACGCCTCCCGCGCCGAGGTCCTTGAAGCTCACTTTATCCAGGTTCCCTTCTGCGGCGAGCCAGTCGAAGAGCGCGTAGGTGGAAGCGAGAATGTGGCGTTCCAGGAACGGGTTGGGTTCCTGCACGGCTCCGGTGTTCTGCTCGCGCTTCTCCTCCTCCATGCTCGCGCTGGCGAACGCCGCTCCTCCGAATCCGCTGCGGTCCGTCGGCTTGCCGACCAGGATGATGTCGTAGCCGACTTTACCGGCATCCTTCGGCACGTAGCTGTGAATCACCTCGTCTTCCCGCACGATGCCCAGCGCGATCGCATTCACGAGACAGTTGCTGTTGTAGGCCGCATCGAAGACAGTGTCTCCGCCCAGGTTCGGCACGCCGAGCGGGTTGCCGTACCCCCCGATGCCGCGCACGACTTCCTTCGCGACGGTGCGGGATTCTTCCGTCTGCAAATCTCCCAGCCGCAGCATATCCATGCAGCCCACCACGCGTGCTCCCATGCAGACCACGTCGCGCACCGTGCCGCCCACGCCGGTTGCCGCGCCCTCGTACGGGACGATCTGCGACGGGTGGTTGTGCGACTCATGCGTCACGACGAATCCCCACCGCTTCCCCCTGGGCGCATCCGTGATTGCGACGATGCCGCTGTCTTCCACCGGACCTAAGATGATATGTTTCCCTTTCGTGACGAATTTTTTCAGGAAGGGGCGCGATGATTTGTAGCTGCAGTGCTCGCTCCCCTGAATGCCCCAGATCACCGCTTCCACCACCGTCGGATCGCGCCCGAGCATCTGCGAAATCTTGCGCGCTTCCTCCACTGTGAGGCCGATCTGGTGTGCGGACAAGAGTGCCCGTATCTCCTGCTGGGTCGCAGTGGAGAAGGGGAGCGTCGGCACGGATGGTCTGGAGGCGTTTGGCATCGGCTGCCGTGATTATGCAGGAGCTCTCCTCAGAATGGAAAGAGGAAGTGCGTTTGTATTCTTTCCTTCTCTGCTACTCTCTGCTGCGATGATCACGTTCCTCCGCAACCGTCTTTCCCAGCAGCGCCTCGTTGGAGGCGCGCTGGTACTCGCCGTAACGCAGCTCGGCGCGTCACTCGCCGGGCTGATCCGCGATCGCACGCTCGCGGGCACGTTCCCGGGGCTCAACGTGGTGGATGCGTACATCTCGTCATTCCGCTTGAGCGACCTCCTCTTCCAGATGTGCATCATGGCGGGGTTCTCTGTCGCGCTGGTGCCGCTGCTCGCGCAGTACCACGGGAAGAACGATACGGAAGCACTTGGCAGGCTCCTGAGCGGCGTGGTGGGTATGGCGGCGTACGTGTTCGGCCTGGTTGCGCTCGTTGCCGCCATCTTCTTCCCCGCCATCGCTCCGTACCTCGTGCAGTTCGAGGGCGAGTCGCTCGCGCTCTTCATCACCTTCGGCCGCCTCGCGCTGCTCGCGAACTTCCTGATGGTCTTCGGGAATGCGTTCGGCCAGTACCTGATCACCACACAGCGCTACTGGATCTACGGCATCACTCCGATTCTCTACACCGTCGGCACCATCTTCGGCACGCTCTTCCTCTCCACGCCGGAGACGTTCGGCGCGCTCGGCCCTATGGTGGGGACGCTCGGCGGTTCCGCTCTGTACGTCCTGCTGCGCTTCTGGGCAGTGCTCCACTCCGGCTGCAGGATGCGTCCCGCAATCTGGCATCCGGAACTTCCGGAATTCTTTCGCCTCATGCTGCCCCGCATGGTCGCGCTCGGCGTGCTGCAGCTGCAGCTCCTGCTCTTTGATACCGTGGCTTCCGGCCTTCCCGCGGGTTCCGTGACCATCAATGCGTACGCGCGCAACTTCCAGTCGGTTGCGGTCGGGGTTGCGGGCATCGCGCTGGCACAGTCCGCTTTCTCGCTCCTAAGCCAGGCAGCGGCAAAGAAGGAAGTCTTCCGTTTCTGGATCTACCTGCGCAAGGGGATGATCGTGCTCCTGCTCGTCACCGTCCCCTGCGCATTCCTGCTCACCTTCCTCGCGCCTGTTGCCGCGTTTCTCGTGCATCTGACGCATCGGCTGGATGTGTTCCGCGTCTGCCTCGCGCTCTACGCTGTCAGTATTCCGTTCGAGAGCATGAATCACCTGCTCCTTCGCGCGTTCTACTCGCTTAGGAATACATTCAAACCGGCGGTCTTCAGTGTGCTCAACGGGGCTGCGGCCATTGCGCTCTCCTGGTTTCTGGCACCCCAGATAGGAGTCTTCGCACTGGCGATCGGGTTTGCCGCGGGACAGCTCATCGAGCTCCTGGGGCTCGCGATCCTCCTGCCGCGCCAGATTGAACTCTCCATGGAGCGGGGGAATCCTCTGAGCAACTTGTATAAAAAAATTGTACACTAGTTTTCGCTTTTACAAGAGAATAAATATGTATAAAAATTGTGTACGATATTGTGCTCTCGTTCTGCGGGTACGTGCTGATGCCGTGTTGTAGCGCGGGATTGGATCAGTGTCTGCCATAGACATTTATGTCATATTTATGGTATAATATTACTAATGAGAGTCGAATTAACACCCATCCAGTACGCAGGAGAAGAAGAGCTGCTTGGTGTTGTGGACGTAGAAGGACACAACGTTGTTCTGTATACCAGAAAACTCATTGCGAACGACCCCGAGACGCGCACTGTCAAACCGACGTTGGAGATACGTGCGGTTGTGCCATCCATTACGCAAGTAGGGCACAGCGATTTGCGGTATGACCTCGTGACGAAGGTTGATGCATTCCTCTCTGACCGCCTGAAGAAGGATTACATCGTGTATGGTTCGACTTCCGGATTGGTCTGCGTGCCCAAAACCGTAGAACATCTGGAGCAGGATGAGCGACACGTCGATACCGCCGGCATGCACCCCGCCTTCTTCGAGCATAGCCGTATGTGCAGACAGGATATGCTCGCTTGCCTGGATCCCATGGTGGCTAAGATACAGGCCGTATTACAGGAAACGCGTTCCGATCTGGAACTTCTGTCCTCGGAACCGCCACCGCCCGAAGCTGCGGTGCGCGCGGCGCGCGATCTCCTCCACTCCGTCGTCTGGGCTCCGGAACCTGCCAGGCAACAGGCGGCCGACGATGGTCGCGTGCTGCACATTCCTGCATCGTACGAAGGCATGTGTTACACCTACAAATCCTCTCTGCCTGCAGGCATAGATTGGCATGCACTGGAGCACGGCATGCGCACCGTTTTTGCGGGGGAAAAATTGGATATGGACGTCGTACACCGTCGCGTTTCCCGCAGGGGCACAGATGAGAGTTGCCTCTTTCTCATTCGCGCTACTCCCGAGAGCCATCAGAAATTGACTGGATCGTGAATCCCCGGAATCCCGCGGGTTCTGCGTCGTGCGTGCGCACCTCCGCCACTTTCGCAGCCGCTGGTCCTGTGTGCAGCCACTCCTCCAGTTGTGAGAGTTGCTCCTCCGTTCCTTCTGCGTGGACTTCTACCGAACCGTCGTCGCAGTTGCGCACCCAGCCGGTTACGCCCAGTTCCCGCGCTCTCTCCTCCGTCTCTGAGCGAAAGAAGACGCCCTGGACGCGACCGAATACCCTGAAGAGCCTGGCTGCCATGCAGTCAATTCTAGATGCAAAATCCATCATGCGGAACAGCCTGATGCCCGGAGCGTACAGTTTTTGTGCAGGATTTCAGGGGAGCGTATGGTAGATCGATTTCCAAAATGCATAGTCCTCATCAGTCATTGTGCCTTGCTTCCTCTTCTCAAGAATCTTCGCCGTGTCTCTTTCGATCATTCCCTGCATTCTTTTACGTGTTTCTTCAATTCTACCGAGTACTTCCAGATAATCGAGGTGTCCATCAATTTCACCACATTCATCAAAACCTGCATCTGCCACTTCTGGCGGCGGCACGTTGTTTTCATTGGGGATTGCCATAGCGTGCAATTCTATGCTTTTGGATGATCAATCCAAGGAAGAACTAGGGATTTTTGGGTTGATCCAATACAGGGGTTTCACTCGTATCGAGTGTACCCGTTGATTGAACCGCCTGATGGGTGTCATCCTGTATGCGCACGAAGTTTCGCTGCCGGGCAGCTGCTGCCAAATGCGGATTGACCCGATGCGTTGCTGCGCCAGTGCGGCAGAGTTGAAGGTACTCCCGTGCTGCCTGCGTGATATCTTCTTTCATAGGAGGGGATTATAGCCGAAGGATATTCTACTTTGTAAGAGCATCCCGTATCTCCCGCAGGAGCACCACCTCTTCCGGCGGCGCCACGGGCGCGACCTCTTCCTTCTTCTTCAGCTTGTTGAGCTGCTGTATCACCAGGAAGATAGAGAAGGCAATGATGATGAAATCAATGACCGTATTGGTGAAGAGGCCGTAATTGAGGGTGACTGCGGGCGCTGTTTCCGTCGCGCGCTTGAGGGTGATTGCAAGCGTAGAAAAATCAACGCC
>JAQVVD010000016.1 GCA_028699155.1 Candidatus Peribacteraceae bacterium
ACGAGCTGGAGCTTGAGGAGGACGAACTGCTTGATGAGCTAGACGAGCTGGAGCTTGAGGACGACGAGCTGCTCGAGCTGGAGCTTGATGAGCTGGAGCTGCTTGAAGAACTGCTGCTTGAGGAGCTAGACGAGCTGCTGCTTGAGGAGCTAGACGAGCTGCTGCTACTGGAGCTACTTGAGGAGCTGCTTGATGAACTTGAGCTGCTGGAGGAGCTAGACGAGCTGCTTGAGCTTGAAGAGCTACTCGAGCTGCTACTTGATGAGCTAGACGAGCTTGAGGAGGAACTCGAGGAACTACTTGATGAACTCGAGCTGCTACTAGAGGAGGAACTTGAGCTTGAGGACGAAGAACTGCTCGAGCTGCTGCTTGATGAGCTGCTCGAACTTGAACTGGAGCTTGATGAGCTGGAGCTGGAACTTGAGGAACTAGACGAGCTCGAGGAGGAACTCGAGGAACTACTTGATGAACTCGAGCTTGAAGAGCTACTTGAGCTCGATGAAGAGGAGCTGCTGGAACTTGAACTGCTTGAACTACTCGAGCTGCTGCTTGATGAGCTGGACGAGCTGGAGCTCGAAGATGAGGAGCTGCTGGAACTTGAGCTGCTTGAAGAACTGCTGCTCGAGCTGCTGCTTGAGGAGCTAGACGAGCTGCTGGAGCTACTGCTTGATGAGCTGAAGCTGGAACTTGAGCTGCTCGAACTTGAGCTGGAGCTTGATGAGCTGGAGCTGGAACTTGATGACGAGGAACTGCTCGAACTGCTACTAGAGGAGGAATTTGAGCTGCTTAATGAGCTGGAGCTGGAGCTGCTACTGCTGCTTGATGAACTAGACGAGCTGGAGCTGCTACTGCTGCTTGAAGAACTGGAGGAGCTGCTGCTGGAAGATGTTGGACAGGCAGCAGTACAGGTATTTTCATCGTCGTATGTCCCACCTGTTTCACAGGTGTCTCGATATTGAACTTCGCATCCATTGTCAGTGCAACACCAGTGATACTCGCAACCTTGCGTAGCAACGGCGCCCGCACAGGTGTTATATGACGTGAAATCCTGTCTGCCATCACCGCAGGTGGTTTCCGCCGGGTACCCCGCGCAATAACTTGTATCGGTACCTAATTCATACACGCAACAATACTTGGGGGCACAGTTTGCTTCGCAATCCCCAAGATCACCCCACTGCTCCATGAACAGGCCGCAACTTTCACCTTCTACGATAGCGCCGCATGCGTACGTTTGCCCCGCTGCGGCGCCATCACAACAGTAATCCCATTCTGGATCAGTATCCTCTGGATCATTATCTCCACCTCCACCTCCGCCTCCACCAGATGAAGAGCTGCTGGAGCTGGAGGAAGAAGAGCTGCTGCTGGAACTGCTCGAAGATGACGAGGAAGAACTTGAGCTTGAGCTGCTACTACTTGAGCTGCTTGAGGAGCTAGACGAGCTGGAGCTGCTCGAACTGCTACTAGAGGAGGAACTGGAGCTGCTGCTGGAGGATGAAGAGCTGCTGGAGCTTGAGGAGGAGCTACTTGAGGAGGACGACGAGCTGCTTGATGAGCTGCTGCTTGAAGAGCTAGACGAGCTGGAGCTGGACAGATTCCCTTCACCTTCTCCGGATGTGGCAGAAAGCCCGGAAATCTTCCAGTTACCCCCATCAACAGCCACGGTAATTCCTGTCGTATTAAACCCGCCATTCGTCTCGATAATCGAGCCCCCGTCATTCGCAACAAAACTCCAGCTGTCCAGGAACGTGCAACCGAGCGTCGTTTTCTCTGCACAAATACGCACGCGGTTATGAGCGGCGTCCTTCTTGATGTACAGAGTGTACGTGCCGCTCACGCCTGTGTGCGTAGTGAGACCGTGTACTACAGCACTCGCATTTACATCATCATGATCGACTGTAATGGATGAAAGATCGGTGTCGCCCGTATCGAAGTCGAATGTGAACTCCGCAACGGGCTGATCGGCTTTCTTCAGGAGAAGAACCTGCTCGCCTGTCTGCGACACGACAGTCACGTCGGTCGTACCATCAGAGGTAAGATAGACCGTATTGTTCACTGTCGGCACATCCGTGATGATGCGACCGATTGCCAGCTCATTATCTGCTTCGTGTATGTTGTAGTACTCGAATTTGATCCAGGCTGCGGAACGGACAGTACTGGAAATACGCACTTCATCAATCATCCCGATAAACCCTCTGGCTTTCGCTGACTGGTTGCCAATCTCAAAAGAGTCATTGGGCGCGCCCGGCGTGGATGTCGATGTACCGGCGGTCTGCGATCCGTTCACGTAGAACTTGGTTGTTCCGGCATCCCGCACCATACTCACCTGATACCAGGCATCTGCGGCAGGCAAGTTGTAACCGCTGTCAATCCATGCCACTCCTCCATACAAAGCGTAGACGCTCCCGTCGTTGTTATACAGGCTCATTCCCCATCCGCCTGCATCGTTGCCATTGTACACAAATATTTTTTGCGTTTGGGTAAGCGTCGCCGGATTAATCCATGTAGTCACGCTGAAATTATCGCGCAGATCGGTTATTCTGCCGCTGGTAGAAATACGATCATCGCCGTCGAAACTATCCGCACCGCTTATCTGACCGGCTACGTCCTGCGTCACTCCGCTTGACGTGCCGTTCTTTCCGTTCGCAGTCGAATCGTAGACAGTGCCGGATGCTTCCTCTAAATGCCACACTCCTTTGTAGTTTGCATCCCACACATTCGCCGCATCCTCCCCATCAGCTGCATCGGCCTTGCCATAGTACAGATTGATATTCGTCGGACTGGATGCAGAAATCGTTGGAACCTTCACCCAGAGATGCGCCGTCACAGGGGACCCGCCGCCGCCCGACCAGTATTCGCGCTCATAGGAAAGCACCGCGCCGCTGCCATCCGTAAATCTGATGTCGTATCCGTCACTGCGCGCCGCAGTGAACCTGCTGTCATTGCTGATCTTCACGTAGAGCGGGAAATCGGTCAGATTGGCGTCTACATTCGTGTGGTCAATCGTGATCACCTGGTTCCCTGACCATGTGGAGAGGTCTTCGGCTCCGCTGCTGCTGGAGCTGCTGGATGAAGAACTGCTAGAACTCGAGGAACTACTCGAGCTGGAGCTAGAGCTAGATGAGCTGCTCGAGGAGCTGGAGGACGAGGACGAGGAACTGCTGGAGCTGCTACTTGAAGATGAACTCGATGAGCTGGAGCTGGAAGAACTGGATGATGAAACAATCGCGTAGTACGTGATTGAAACACCCAATGTAGATGCTGGTGTTCCGGATGGCGTGAGCTTTGTGTTGATCAGATCGCCGTCTGCAACTGCCACATCAACCGCGGTGCTGCAGGCAGTATCTGTGCCAGAGATGGTGCAGCTCAGGCTGGTATCCGCCCCGTTTTTGCGGAATGTGAATGTGCGACTCTTCCCCGTACCCGGAGCTGTAAGCACTTGTACGCGCACGCCTTTGACAGTCATGGCATTCGCGATACTCTGATGCGCTGATTCCGTCGTCGACGGTGCAAAATCTCCGGCCTGCATGGGTAAATATGTCGTCAATGATGTCGAAGGATTTTCATCAATCGTAGTGCCCAACAAAAAATATCCGTCTGTTTCCGGCACAAAAGTAACACCGTAGCGGTTGCGGTTCGATGTACCATTGTCCCCTGCCTTTACATCCTTGATGGACACCGTGTCGCCTGCAGCCACACTCACCGTATCGACAGTATCACTGCATGCGTACGTCGTTCCAGAAATGCTGCACGACATACTTGTGTCAGCACTGTTTTTGCGGAATGTCGTCGTAACTTCATATGTATTCGATGTGATCTTGCTGTAGTCGAAGTAGAAATTCTTGTATGTGCCACCTATGGGAAGCACAAAGAGCGCGTTGCTTGTTTCACTATCATCCGTGTAATAGCGCGACGTGCCGGGCGCCAGAAATGTATCGGCAAGATTGTTCACTACCGCAGTGCTGGGATATGTAAATTCGTTTGCGACTGTAGGTTCAAAGAGCATGCTCCAACTGGGCACAGATAGTGTGGGTGAACCACTCGGCGTCACGCTCATAACAACCATGTCACCTGCACTGACACTCACGCTATCTACTGTATTGCTACATGTCGTATCGGTATCTGCAATGGTACACTGCAGATTTGTCTCAACGCCGTTGTGAATAAGCACAAATGCAAAGCTCTTGCCGCTCCCCGGCGCAGTAGGCAAATGTACCAGAAGATTGCGAATGGATCCGGTAGCACTTAATGGAACCTGCGCAAGTCGTTCACCTTCTGTGGTGCTGATATCCCAAGCACGTGTGCCAGGCGCTACAGGTGTTAGGTGCCGCTTTGCCGTAGCACTAGGATTAATATATGACTTATTAAGCCACACCTGCGGCGATGGTGACGTTCCTGCGACGGAGCTGCTGGATGAAGAACTGCTAGAACTCGAGGAACTACTCGAGCTGGAGCTGGAAGATGAACTCGATGAGCTGGAGCTGCTGCTTGAGGACGAAGAGCTGCTGGAACTCGAGCTGCTCGCACCGCTTTCTTCCTCCGCACTCAAAGAAATTTCATGGTCGGTCTCCGCCATGTTGTAATACTGGAACTTGATTTCCGCATCGGTGAGAGCGCGATTATAAGCGGACATATCAGCAATCAATCCTCGCCAATGAGTTGATGCATCAGTCCAACCTATGTTGCAACCCATCACGACACTCGGTGAAGCGGAACCAGCTCCACCATACGCAACGTCGCTTACATTCGTGCCGTTCACCCACAAACTCAGCCTATCGCCGGACGCACGCGCAAGAACATACATCCAGTCCCCGTTAATAACATTCCCCACGCTCGTTTGAGCTCGATACGCATTGTTCGCTGTCGTGATCTCAAACACGCCCGAATAACGACCCATCATCCACTGAGTTGGATTACCCCATGCACCTATGACAGTGGAATACGTATTGCTAGAACTGGCCTGTACCCAAGCCCCAACCGTAAAGTCGTTTGGGAAATTAAAGTCTGTTGGCGGGAGCAGCACTCTATCATCCGTGCCATCAAAATCCAGTACCCACCGCCCCCACTCCGGATTCCAAACCCAATCCGTTGCCGGATCCATGTTCGTGAGTGTTCCATGATTGTCATTCGATGTGCTGTCATACGCTGTCTCACCAGTTCCTTCCGCAAAATGCCACACCCCCTTTTGTCCGTTGGTCCAAACATTTGCTGCATCCTCCCCATCAGCCGCATCTGCTTTGCCGTAGTACAGATAGAGCGTCGCCCCCGTCGTACTGGAAATGAACGGCGCTTTCACCCAGAACACGCCGGAGCCGCTGCCGCTGCTCACTGTCCAGGACTCCCGTTCGTAGGCAAGGAGATTGGCATTCGCATCAGCGAAACGGATATCGTACCCGCTGCCGCTCTGGACGCCCGCCCCCAACTCAGCATCGCTGTTGATTTGGACAAAGAGGGGGAAATCGCTGAGATTGGAATCGACGTACGTATGGTCAACCGTGATCGTTTTTCGGTACGACCATCCGCTCAGCCAGCTTACCTCCTGACTGTCACCTGCGCTGGAGCTGGAGCTGGAAGATGAACTCGATGAGCTGGAGCTGGAGCTAGATGAGCTGCTGGATGAGCTGCTACTCGAAGAGCTTGAGGACGAGCTGGAGCTGGAAGATGAACTCGATGAGCTGGAGCTGGAAGAACTCGAGGAACTACTCGAGCTGGAGCTGCTGCTTGAGGAGCTTGAGGACGAGGACGAGGAACTACTCGAGCTGCTGCTTGAGGACGAAGAGCTGCTGGAACTCGAGCTGCTCGCACCGCTTTCTGCCTCCGCACTCAAAGAAATTTCATGGTCGGTCTCCGCCATGTTGTAATACTGGAATTTGATTTCCGCAGGGGAAAGAGTGCGATACCAAATCGCCACTTCGCCAACGAGCCCGTCGTGTAATCGATTCGCGGCGTAGGAATCGTTGCCGATTCGCCAGTCGCCCGACATGAGCATAGCAGCGTTCGCTACGACATTTGTAGCAGACGTAAGTTCCCCGCCGTTTCCCACATACAACGTCGTAGATGCCGGGGAAATAGCAGCGGCGACGAATGTCATGGAATCGGTTGGAATCGTCAACCCGCTCGCCCATGACCATTGCGTGCCGCCGTTCCACATATAGCGGAGATCGGTCGTCCCATAGAAAATGCCGCCGATACGGTTCGATGTGCTTCGTTGAAACACGAGACCGCTGTAGTTCGTTACAGGGTGCCCTTTTATCCACGCTACTATTGTTGCCGTGTTGACTGAATCTCCCGTCAAAGCTCCGACGGATACATAGTCATTGGTCCCATCCAAATCCACTGCCCGCCCCAACTCACTGTCCTGCACCCAGTCCGTTGCAGCATCCATGTTCGTGAGCGTCCCGCTGTGGCTGTTCGCCGTACTGTCATACGCAGTTGTGCCACCCCCTTCATTGAAATGCCACACTGCCTCCTGTCCATCCGTCCACACGCCTTCCGCATTCTCGCCATCCGCCGCACTGGCATTGCCGTAGTACAGATAGAGCGTCGCTCCCGTCGTACTGGAAATGAACGGCGCCTTCACCCAGAACACGCCGGAGCCGCTGCCGCTGCTCGTTGTCCAGGACTCCCGTTCGTAGGCAAGGAGATTGGCATTCGCATCAGCGAAACGAATATCGTACCCGCTGCCGCTCTGGACGCCCGCCCCCAAGTCAGCATCGCTGTTGATTTGGACAAAGAGGGGGAAATCGCTGAGATTGGAATCGACGTACGTGGGATCAACCGTGATCGTTTTTCGGTACGACCATCCGCTTAGCCAGGAAGGCAGCTCCCCTTCATCATTCGCAATCTGCCATGTGCGCAGCTCTTTGTGGACGGATCGCGTGAGCTGGTTCCACCCGGAGAGGGGTCCCACCAGATAGAACTCCGGCGAGATATCCGGCGCGTCGTACAGATACGTAAAGAGGGCAGTCTGACCCGCACTCCAATTGCCGTTCCAGGTTATCGTCTTGCCTGCCCCGGAGGCGTCTGTCACCGTTCCCTGCGCTCCCGCCGGCTCGATCTCTGAGAGCAGGAATCCCAGCGGCACGATCTCGGACAAGCTGCCCGCGTACTCCTGGTTGAACGTGACCTCGATCTCCATACGGCTCTTCGCGAACGGCCAGAGACGGGTGGCGGCGGTTCTCTTCACCGTGAAGGGATAGGATGCGCCGACCTCTACCTCCACAGCCATGGATCTGGTTCCATTGGCTGTCACGGCCTCCAGTGACAGGCTGTACGTTCCCGCCTGGACGAACGTGACGGATGCGGTGTAATCCGGCTCGATGAACCCTGCCGCTTTGAGGCCGCATGTGCCCGTGACGCGTATTGTCCCGTTCTGCGTTGTGAGGGTTTGCACCTGTCCGCCCGGTGACGTGACCGTGAGCGTCAAATCTGCGTCGCAGACGATGTCTCCACTGTCATCCAGCACGCCGATATCCACGGTCGCAGTATCTCCCACGTCGTACCAGTCCTGGTCAGTATTGATCGCCAGAACGCCCCACGCGAAATCCTGCTCGTAGGTTTGCTGCGCCCCTGTGATGGGATCGGTGACGGTAACCTCCAGGGTATAGAGACCCGGCGTGAACTGCCGCTCGGGTTCCAGCACCAGAATGACTGATCCCTGCTCAAAGTGAAAACCGGGCGTCGTGACCCTGCCGTCTCTGTCCTTGAGTTTGACGGAGATGATCGGCGCCGCAACCTGTTGCCCTTGCGCATCCCCGCTGGCGACCGCCTGCGCGACTTTCTGCTCCACAGCCTGCTCCTGCCGTATCCCTTCTGTGACTTTCGCAGCGGCGTCTGCCGCCTGGCTGCCCGCCTGCTCAATCGCCTGGCGCAGCGCCTCTTCTTCCGCCTGCAACAGAGACTCTCTCGCAGAATCGGATATTCCCTCTCTCTGCCTGATCAGCTGTTTGTTCACGATCTTCTCCACCACCGCATCCCGCATGTCGCTGGTAACGAGCGCATCGAGCGCCCCCTGGAATTCCCCGTCGGATTGGAGGAGCGTATCGACGATTGCGCTCTGCACGTTCTCTCCCCCGGCGATTGCCGCCTCGACTGCGACAGCTTCCTTTTCATCCTTCGCAATTTCCTGCGCGATCGCAGACTTCTGGCCTTCCACCAGCGCCTTGGCGACTTCTTTCTGAATGTCCTCTTTGGAAGCGACTGCTTTCACGATTTCTGCGAGCGCCTTCTCTTCCTTCAGCCGCCCTCTGGAGTCCAGCAGATCGCCTGATGGATCTGCCAGCTCCACATCGAGCAGAATGAACTTCGGCTTCGCACTCGCATCAGTTACCGCCTCGGTCGGCTGCAGTATGATTGTCGGCTGGGGACCCCATTCCTGCGGAAGAAGAGGAGCCGCAACCGGCGGCGTCTGCCATGTGAAGATCGGCAGCGATCCGGGGATTTCCTTCCACTGCCCGTCAAAATCCCACGTACGGAATACTTCCGCCGCCTGAGAGGTGAAGTCCTCAAAATTCGCGGATTGTTTGCACTGTGCATTGCCTTTGGATGTGCAATTCTGAGCGTCGTCGCCGCGATTATCGAACCAGTGAACGTTGGTGCGGGTTACATCCGCGCCCTCGCCGACGACCCCGCCAACCGCCGCGCCTTTCGCCGTACTCTCAACCAGAATACGCCCTGCGGCGAAGGAGTGCTCGATCATGTCATTCGCTCCTGCGCCGTAGCCCATCAGCCCGCCGATGCCATAGCCGTCCGCAACGAACGTTGCGTGGATATCGCCGACCGCGTAGCTGTTGCGAATGATCGTATTCGCGGCTTCGCTGATGCCCAGCAGTCCGCCTGCATCTCCTGCATCGCCCGACGTTGCAGAGAGGATGACATCGGCATCCGCATAGGAATTCTCGATCAGATTCCTGCCCGCATTCGCAGCACCGATCAGCCCTCCGACCGTATGGGTCCCGCGCACTTCTCCGACGGCGGAAACGCCTGCCACCGTCGCGTCTTCCGCGAATCCGGCGAGTGCGCCGACTGCGTACTTGCCGCGCACGGTTACTGCAGCAAGCCCGACGTCACGAATCGTCGCCCCCTTGGCGTAGCCGAAGAGCCCCACGCCTTCCGTGTCGGGCCGGTTGATCGTCAGGCCCGTGATCGCGTGGCGCTGCCCGTCGAGTACGCCGGTGAACGGGCGCGTGTTCGTGAAGTCGAAGCACCCGCCCGGCGAGCAGTCGCCGATCGGAGCAAACCCGCTGCCCCCGTCCCACGATCTCGTTTCCGAGCAGTCAATGTCCTGCGTCAGAACGTAGTGTCCACCTACGTTCTTGCCTATTCCCTGCAGTTCGCCGCATGTCGCAACCGGGATGATCCCCTGTGAGGATGAGGAAGAACTGCTGCTTGAAGACGAGGACGAGGAACTACTGGAGGAAGAACTCGAAGACGAGGACGAAGACGATGAGCTGCTGGAACTTGCGCTGCTGGAGGATCGCGTGCTGGAAGTCCCGACGCGTTCTGCCGGAATCTCCGGGAGCGTCGGGGTGGGGAGTATCTCCACTTCCTCCGTGCTACAAGCCGCGATGCATGCATCCATGTCCTGGTAGAATTCGCCGGGGGGCAGAGGGCACGGCGCCGCGGCTGCGGGCGTACAGACCGCTCCCCCGTCCTGGATGCCGCAACACGCGCCGACCTGTTCCTGCCTTTCCTCTGCCGGATAGCAGGAGGAATGTGTGAATGATGCGATTTCTTCCGCGCTGAGAGCACGACCGTAGATGCGCACGTCATCGATCATCCCGCTCCAGTGGTACATGGGCGCTTCATGGGAGCGGCGACCTACGTACAGCGGCTTGTTGTCGGATGCGGTGAAGTTCCCCGCCTGCGGGGTCGTCTGCAGGAGTTTTCCGTTCACGTAATCGCGGATCTGTTGCCCGTCCCACGTCATCGCCACATGGGACCACCGACCTATGGGCAGGGAACCGTCCCCCGTGCCTTCTGTCCAGAACCACTGGTTCTCGTCGGTCTTCACGCCGGTCTTCAGGGCGCCGCCCTTGCGCCATCCGAGTTCATACTCGCCCTCTTTGTTCACGATGATGTCGTTGTCTTCGATGCTGTCTCCGGGATACACCCATGCAGCCACCGTCAGCGTGCGCAGAGAAGTGAGTCCGCCATCGTGCGGCGCCTCCACGTAGTCATTCACGCCATCAAATGACAGCGCGTACGCGTTGCCGGGGATGGTATCCGGCGCCGTCTCCACCCAGGCATCCTGCGACATGTTCACCAGTGAACCTCTGCGGGCGCCGGGCGATGCGTCGAGCGCGGCAAGACCCGTTCCTTCGTCGAATGGCAGATGCAGGAGCAGGCTGTCGCTCGGCATGCGCACGGTACACGCAGACGGAGCAGAGGCCGCCTCCTCCGCAGGCTTCACTTGGAATACTCCCGGTATCGCCATGGAACTCATGGCGCCTGCCATGCTGGCTATGCTCGCCGCGCTCCAGGAGCTTGCGCTCACGGCGCTGGCGGCAGAGAGAGACGTGCTGATGGCAGCGCTCACACTGGAGGACTGCGCGGAGGAGGAAGACGGCGCCTCCTGCCAGGAGAAGATCGGATACCCGTTTGTCACCGCCTGCCACACCGCCCCTTCCTCCTCCTGCGTACCCCAGGCGCTCTCCCGGAAAACGCCGGATGCTGCAGTGTAGAAAACATCGGGGACGCTCACCAGAGCGCAGTCCGCGTTGCTGTCGCCGCTGCAGAACTCCGCACCGTCCCCCTGTTCGTCATACCAGGAGACATTCTGCAGCACGCTGTCTCCGCGCTCGCCGATGAACCCGCCAATGCGCGCGTCTTCGCTCACGCTGTCTGCCGAGACGGCGACAACGGAAAAAACGTCTGAGATCGTATCTTCCCGTCCCCGGGATGCAGCCATGAACCCTCCGACTGCGTTCTTCGGCGGGATGAACGACGTGTGCACGCTCCCGACGACGTACGCCTCCCGCACGGTGAGTTTTTTGGCGTTGCTCACGCCGAACAGGCCGCCTATGTCTCCGCCCTTTTCCGGAGTGGCACTGCCCACATCGACGCGGGCGTACACGGATGTCACGTTGTCCTCGCCTTTCCCCTCGGAAAAGAGACCGACCAAACCTCCGACTGTCTGCCCACCGCGCACCTCCCCCGTCACGAACACATTGGTGATCGTCCCGTTCGCCACGGCTCCGGCGAGGGCGCCCACGTTCTCATCTCCGATGATCGAAGCATCTTCCAGACCGAGGTTCTGGACTGTCGCGCCTTCCATGTACCCAAAGAGACCGACGTCTGATCGTTTGGAGCGATTGATCGCCAACCCGCGAATGACGTAGTTTTGCCCGTCGAGCGATCCGGTGAACGGGTAACTGATGCCAGGAGTGCCGCACCCTGCCGGAGCGCACGCGCCAATGGGCTTGAATCCCTCGCCGTAATTCCACGACACGCTCTTGGAGCAGTCGATGTCCTGCATGAGCACGTAGTGCGCAGCACGGTCTTTTGCCATGGCTTGCAGTTCGTTGCATGTGCGGATCTCCGTCGTCCATACCGCTTCCGGCTCCGGTGCTTCTTCCTCCTGCGGCGCCTGCGTTTCCTGCTCCGGCTCTGCTTCCGCAGGTTCCTCCACAACCGGGGATTCCTCTCCTGTCGGCTCTTTCTCCGCCTGCTCCTGCCACTGCGCCTGCTCTCCCTCGCCCGATACGTTGCGCGCCGTGAAGGCAATGCGCTCCGCTGATTGCACGGAAGGGGCAATGCGGATTTCATCGATACTGCCCGCCAACGTACTCAGGCCTGTGAGTACCGGCGTTTGTGCGCCGGCTGCCGCCGCAACTGCCGCTTCTTCGCCATCGATGTAGAGCTTTCTTGCAACACTGTCCCCTGTGACAGCAATGGCGTACCAACGTTCCCCTTCCCGCATAGCGACCTGATCGCCCTCCTGCACAGATGCGAAAGCGAATGCCGCATCGGACGCCTGCACATGCCATGCATTGTTCGACCGAAGCCAGAAGAAGAGCGTGAATGCCTCCGGCAGTTCCTCCAGCATGGCGTCCAGCGCCTGCTGGCTTCCAGCCAGATCCACCGCCCCGCGCACGACCCCCTGCGCAGACTGCAGAGTGCCGGAAGGAATGGTGATATCGTTGCCTGCCGCATCTGCCAGCGACAGGTTGCTCACCCCACCCAAATGCCATACGTGCGTGAATCCGCTCCAGACTTCCCTCGCGTTCTGTACGATTGCTGCTGATGCGTCACCGTAGTGCACCTGCATGACCGTTGGCTCGGTACTGGAGAGTACCGGCACTCCCACCCAGAATGCGCCATATGCGCCGCCGCCCTGGACAGTGAAGAATTCGCGATTGAACGGCAGCGCGGTACCCGCCGCATCCGTGAAATACACATCCGAACCGTCCGGCTGCGCCCGTATGCCGATATCCGTGTCTCCGACAATCCGCACCAGAAGCGGAAACCCCGTGAGATCTTCTGAGACGGAAGCTGGCGCAATCGTGAAGAGTTTGTACGCCGCGCCACTCAGTGCGTCCTGTTCTTCTTCCGCCGCTGCCTCCGGCTGGCCTGCTGTCGTCTCTGCGACTGCAGGAGGTGCGCCCTCCTGCGTATCATCTCCGGACTCCGCAGGACCCTGTTCGCTCTCTCCTTCGACCAGCGGCACGCTTTCGACCGGCGACACGCTGCTCGCAACCGAAGACACTGGCTCCTGGCTCCCCACTTCCGCATCGATGCGTTGCTCTTCCGTCGCATCGCCTGCGTCAATGCTCGCCGAAACGCCCGTGTCTTCCAGCTCTGGCACGACGCTCTCCCCGAGCAACTGCGCCTGAAATTGCTCCATCAGGGGCTGGTAGGGCTGCAGTACGAGGGAGATTCCTACTGCTGCGCTGGCCACTGAATGTATGAATTGCACAAGAAAACCCATGTTCTGTATTTGCGGTACTGTAGCATTCCGCGTGATTCTTTAGAAAATCTATTTCCGCTAGCGGAAGCCAAATAACACTCATCGTCAAGCGATACTTCTTTAATAGGCACTCATTGCGCACCACTATTATTAGTATGTAATAGAACATTGCAAATCACATGCATCATGTCTTGGTAAACAGTTGCAATTTTTGATTTTATTTCCTTTTCATATAATTTCTATGGTCTGATCACTCTTTTTTCGTGGTATAATTACAGAAGTTTCATTGCGAAATATACATCGCTAGACCGTGATTTCAATGACTTCCTCTCGACGTGGCTGCAAGACTGTTACATCGCTACGTACTTGTTTGATTCTCGTAGAGAATGGCTCCATCCCGTCCATTTCCCCATGAACCAGTATAACAGTCTTCAGATGTTCCACCTCATAGACATAGCTGTCTAAGTCTGCCATATCCGCATGACCCGAGTACGCATTGATGGAAACGACTTCCGCTTTCTTCCTGTAGAACTGGTCGAAGATCTTCACTTCTGCCACTTCGGGGTCGACAATGCGGCGCCCGAGCGTGTTCTCTGCCATGTATCCGACAGCGAGGATGGTGTTGCGCTCATTCTCGATGCCGTTTCGCAAATGATGGCGAATGCGGCCTGCTTCGCACATGCCGGAACCTGCCATGATCAGGAGCGGACCCGGATTCTCATTCAGCGCTTTGCTCTCCTCCACGTTCTCTGTGTACTTCACCAGTGAGAACTGGAAGGGATTGCGGCCCCTGGCCAGAAATCTGTCGTACATTTCTTTGTCGTAACACTCGGGGTGTTTCATGAACACTTCCGTCACGCGCGAGGCAAGCGGCGAATCAATGAAGATTGGCATCGCCGGTATTCCCTTCGCATCCCAGAGCACGTGGAGGTCGTACACGATTTCCTGCGTCCGTTCGAGAGAGAAGGCGGGGATGAACACTTTGCCTCCGCGTTTCGCGGTGCGGATAATCACGTCCTGCAAGACGTGCTTCGCCGTCGTGATTTCCTCATGCTTGCGATTGCCGTACGTACTCTCGCAGATGAGCGTATCGACCGGCGGCATGGGAGCGGGGTCCCGAATAATCGGGAGCATACTGCGCCCAAGGTCACCGGAAAAACCGACGCGGTGCACCTTTCCATTCTCCACGATCTCCAGCACGATCATCGCCGCGCCGACAATGTGCCCCGCATCCAGAAACTGCACCTTGATCCCGTCGCAGACATCGAACCAGTCATTGTAGTTGTGCCCCTGAAAGATCTCCATGCAATCTATCGCATCCTGCTGCGTGTAGAGCGGTCCCTCACACTTCATCATGGACTTGGCCAGGTGTTTGCAGAAGTACTCCTCGTCTTTCTCATGGATGTACCCGCTATCCTGCAGCATCACCTCTGCCAGATCCCTGGTCGCGTACGTGCAGTACACAGGACCGCGATATCCCCTCTTGTAGAGGAGCGGCATGCGTCCGCAGTGATCTGCGTGCGCATGCGTGAGGACGACTGCGTCGATCTCCGTCGGATTGAAGGTGAACTCTGCGTTCTTCATCGCTGCTTCCTGGCGTTTTCCCTGGAAGAGCCCGCAGTCGAGCAGAATGCGTTTTGTGCCCGATGCACTCTCAATCTGGATCTCGTGGCATGTGCCCGTGACTTCCTGAGCCGCACCGTGTGGAATAATCTTCATAATGCAATGCGAGGTAAAACAGATGAGGAAGCCCCTCGAAGCTCCGAAGGAGCGTAGTGGGGATGAGCCGCACCGTGTGGAATAATCTTCATAATGCAATGCGAGGTAAAACAGATGAGGAAGCCCCTCGAAGCTCCGAAGGAGCGTAGTGGGGATGAGCCGCACCGTGTGGGATAATCTTCATAATGCAATGCGAGGTAAAACAGATGAGGAAGCCCCTCGAAGCTCCGAAGGAGCGTAGTGGGGATGAGCCGCACCGTGGGGAATGATTTTCATATCTGCACAGAATGGAAAAGAGATAATTGATAATGGATAATGACGAAATTATTTTCAATTTTCCATTATCAATTATCCATTCATTATAGCCTAACCGAAGCCAAAAGAGTAGCTCTTTCACTCGCCGTAATCTCTCGTATCTGCCCTGGTTTCAATGCCGGATCCCGGAGCGTCATAATGCGCACGCGTTTGAGTTCCTGCACGGGAGAACCGACTTTCTGGCACATACGGCGAATTTGGCGGTTGCGCCCTTCCGTGAGCGTGATAGTGAACGAGGAAGGCCCGATCCGCTCCACCCTGGCAGGTTTCGTCTTCTCTCCGGAGATCGTCATGCCATGGGATAATTTGTGCAGCTGACCGTCTGTGACAGGGTGAGCGACCTGCACCTCGTACTCTTTGTCATGGTCGAACTTCGGGTGCGTTAATCTGTATGCCAAAACGCCGTCGTTCGTGAGGAGCAGGAGACCGGATGTCTCCTTGTCCAAACGACCGACGGGGTAGATTTTCCCCTGCAATGCCTTCGGGAGCAGGTCTTTCACCGTTTTTTGATCGGTACGGGTCGCATTGGTCGTCACAATGCCTATGGGCTTATTGAGCAGGTAATAGAGCATCTCCTGGCGGTCTGAGAGTACCTCCCCGTCCACCTCGATCCGATCTTTCTCCGCATCTGCCTTCTGTCCGAGCGTTGCCACCGCGCCATTCACTTTGACGAGTCCGCGTGTGATGTATTCCTCCGCCTTGCGGCGGGAACAGACGCCACGTGCTGAGAGGATTTTCTGGATGCGCTCCTGCATGCTCTCAGTGTAGCGCGAGTACGCTCTGAGTATGCGGAAAAAAGATATTTGACTCCACATACAATAATGGTACAGTGCACTGTATGATATCTTTTACCAGCACCCCCGAACTTACATCATTAGACCTTGACGAGGCATTCGATGCACAGAGACTTTGTGCATATATAGCCGAGCCGCCAAATGCGCAAATCGGTACTGTACAAGATGCATCTCGTGTACAGGCAGATGCAATGCTCGCAAAGAACGACTAACGCACAGTAAGCCTACTGGAGCGGATGCACTGCGCACATCTGTGCGGAGGGTTGGTTTTTCGCGCATGCCAAAAAACCGTCGCTAACCGCAGCTTTGCTGTGGTTCAGCGACACCTTTAAGGGAAGGAGAGCTCATGAGAGGAAACCGTAGGTTTCCTTTCATGCATAGTAAAATCCCTCAGTCTTGGCGCCGGCCTACTCTGGCACGGCGTAAGCCGCACTACCATCGGCGCTGACGGGCTTAACTACTGTGTTCGGGATGGGAACAGGTGTACCCCCGTCGCTAGAGGCACCAAGACTAAGGGATCTTAACTAGATCACTTCATTCTCCAATCTGGTCACTACCCTGCCAGACATACCATCTGGTATGGACATGGAAGGCACCAAGACACGTCAGCTTAAGCTGACGTGTCAAGACTGAAGGATTGTTCGAAAGAAGGAACAGGACGTGCTTCCATTCGCTGTAAGCTCATGGCTTACAACTAGAATGGGCACGTCCTGCTCGCCCGCCACGCCTCACATGTGATGCGTGACATGCGTAACACGTAAACAGCGAAATAAAGAAAAATGTTCAATTGTCCATTCGTACCACTCGGCTGAACACATTGCTGTGCGTACACCTGTGGCCGATCTAACCGGTCATCTTCCGGCGGACTGATGGAGAAACGCAATCTTAGGAGGGGCTTCCCGCTTAGATGCCTTCAGCGGTTATCCTTGCCGAACATAGCTATCCTGCAGTGCCGTTGACACGACAACAGGTACACCAGAGGTTCGTCCACTCCGGTCCTCTCGTACTAGGAGCAGCTTCCTTCACGTTTCTATGTGATGGCGGAGGATAGAGGCCAAACTGTCTCACGACGTTCTGAACCCAGCTCGCGTACCGCTTTAATTGGCGAACAGCCAAACCCTTGGGACCTTCTCCAGCCCCAGGATGCGATGAGCCGACATCGAGGTGCCAAACCGCTCCGTCGCTGTGGGCGCTTGGGAGCGATCAGCCTGTTATCCCTAGAGTAACTTTTATCCGTTGAGCGATGTCCCACCCACGTGGTTTGAGCAATGTAAAACTGCTCGGACACCGGATCACTATCACCGACTTTCGTCCCTGCTCGACCTGTAAGTCTCACAGTCAGGCCAACTTGTGCGATTACACGACCACGCCGATTTCCATCCGGCGCTAGTTGACCATTGCGCGCCTCCGTTACACTTTAGGAGGCAACCGCCCCAGTTAAACTACCCGGCAAGCACTGTCCCCCAATGCTATGTTATGCAAAGGGGTGAGTGACGTCAGAATACAAGGGTGGTATCTCACCGTCGGCTCCACGAGGGCTAACGCCCCCGCTTCCAAGCCTCCCACCTATCCTGCACAAGCAGACCAGCGTCACAATGCCAGCGTATAGTAAAGCTTCATAGGGTCTTCTCGTCCTTCCGTCATCAACCTGGCATTTGCACCAGGACTGCAATTTCACCGAGCTCCACGTCGAGACAGTGTCCAGATCGTTATACCATTCGTGCGGGTCGGAACTTACCCGACAAGGAATTTCGCTACCTTAGGACCGTTATAGTTACGGCCGCCGTTCATCAGGGCTTAGATCGGAGGCGTAAACCTCCTCACGTGACCTTCTGACACTGGGCAGGCATCAGCCCCTATACGTTGTTTTACAACTTCGCAGGGACCTGTGTTTTTGGTAAACAGTCGCCTGGACTCTTTCGCTGCGTCCAATGGCTCATGCCACTGGAAGTCCTTATCCCGAAGTTACGGACGCTTCTTTGCCGAGTTCCTTGACGTGGATTTACTCGCTCGCCTTGGTCTACTCGACCACCCCACCGGTGTTGGTTTGCGGTACGGATTCATGAAACTCTCGATGCGACGGTTTTCTTGGAAGCAGAAGAGTGCAGACTCTCCCCGCAAAAGCGGGACATTTGGGATCCACGCTCGACTCAACTGGGGGATTTACCTCCCAATCTCAACGCCTTACGTGTTCCACGTGCAGTCAATACGCACGCTCTGGTTCTCCCGCTCCGTCACGCCGCACCTAGAATGAAAATATCCTTTCCTGCTGACATAATCCACACCACCCTGCACTCCGTTCCAATTATTAATGACGCATTAATAATTGCCGAGGAGCAGAGTGGTGCGGACCAGAGGCCGGCAGAACTATCAATCTTCACCCTTGGGCGATTTCCATGAAGTACAGGAATATTAACCTGTTGTCCATCGGCTACGCCTTTCGGCCTGACCTTAGGACCGACTAACCCCACGCCGATTGCCGTTGCGTGGGAAACCTTGGGGATTCGGCGGGCAGGGTTTTCACCTGCCTCGTAGTTACTCATGCCAACATTCTCACTTCTGTCCGCTCCACAATGCCTCACAGCACTGCTTCACTGCTGAACAGAACGCTCTTCTACTCCTCCCGCAAATGAATGCGGAAAGTCACCGCTTCGGTGTACCGTTTAAGCCCCGGATATTTTCGGCGCACAAGTGCAATCGACCAGTGAGCTGTTACGCTTTCTTTAAAGGATGGCTGCTTCTAAGCCAACCTCCTGGTTGTCCATGCACCTGAACTTCCTTAGCCACTGAACGGTACTTAGGGACCTTAGCGAATGATCTGGGCTCTTTCCCTCTCGACGATGGCGCTTCGCCGTCACCGTCTCACTCCCGCCGCCAAAAGGTGGGTATTCGGAGTTTGCCAGGATTTAGTAGGTCGTGAGACCCCTGCATCCAAACAGTAGCTCTACCCCCCACCGTGCGCGGCGAGGCTGCCCCTAAAGGCATTTCGAAGAGAACCAGCTATCTCCGGGTTCGATTAGCTTTTCACTCCTACCCACAGGTCATCCAAACATCTTGTGACATGTACTGGTTCGGGCCTCCAGACGTCTTCCGACGCCCTTCACCCTGCCCATGGGTAGCTCACCCGGTTTCGGGTTTTGCGCCTGCGACTAACGCCCTATTTGGACTCGCTTTCGCTCTGGCTACGGCTGAATACTGCCTTAACCTGCCACAGACGACAAAGTCGTTGGCTCATTATGCAAAAGGCACACTGTCACCCGGCTTCACTCTACGCTCACTCTGTTCGCTATGAGCTTCGCCGTGGCATGCCCACATCTTGCGGGGCTTGCCGCGGCGTAGCTCTGCGCAAAGCGCAGAGTGAAGCCGGGCTCCAATTCCTTGAACGCATCATATTTCAGAAACTATTTCATCCCCCTTCCGGGGTGCTTTTCACCTTTCCCTCACGGTACTATCCGCTATTGATCTCTGCACCTGTTTAGCCTTGGATGGTGGTCCACCCAGATTCAGACCGGGTTTCACGTGACCGATCTTACTCAGGAAATCCCTACCGTGTGCATGCTTTTCGGCGACGGGGCTCTCACCCTCTATGGCCGCCCGTTCCAGGGTCGTTGGCCTAAGAATGCACAATCGGATATTGGGCTCCTACAACCCCCCACAAGAATAGAGTGGGGTTTGGGCTGTTCTCCTTTCGCTCGCCACTACTCGGAGAATCTCTGATTTGATTTCTTTTCCTCTGCTAGTTAGATGTTTCAGTTTGCAGAGTAACCGCCATGGATCATAAAGATCCACGGCATGTGGGCATAACCCCACATGGGTTTCCCCATTCGGACATCCACGGCTGATAGCGCCTGCCTAGCGGCTCGCCGTGGCTTATCGCAGCTGGCCACGTCCTTCATCGGAGTGCAGAGTCGAGGCATCCATATGATGCGATGAGTAACATTTTTCTTCATTTATTGCCGCGACAGATGAATCTGGCGCGGCGAGCTGTTCACGTGTCACGTCGCTCATGAGCGACGTGGCGTGTCACGCACCACTCAGGAGAGCGATGGTGAACGCCAGTCACTACGAACGTAGAGCGAGCAGGACGTGCTCACACTTTAGACACGTGTATTGCAGTTAAAATTACATAGATTCTTTCGACTCTTGCCTGTGCTGTGAAAGGGCACAAGGTCTGCATGGTCACCCATCATCACAACTTTCGTATTCGGCTGAAAGTCGCAGTGAATGGCTGTTTCTGCTCCGCAGAAACAAAAAGCGGGTGGCTCACGCGCACCCGCAGAACTCGACGCATTTCCCCGGTCAACGGGGACTCGAATCCAGCGGGTGCGTGCGAAATCGCATAAAGCCTGATGAGTGTAATTAGGCGTCCGCTACAGTCAAGGAAATTGCAGAACATTCTGCGGTTTTCCGCGCGAAAGGCCCTGTGAGAAATTTTTCCCGCCACTTCTCACGGTGTATTCGCATTGTACCAGACCATATTGCCCTTCGTTCTACACACGAACCGAGGCCGTCTTTTCCTTATGATAAAGCTGCGTATCGCCCATGAGTGACGCAGCAGAGAGTCCCGCCGCCTCCAGATCTGCGCGCACCATGATCTGCACCAGATCTTTGAAGGTCGTCTTCGCTTTCCACCCGAGTAATTTTTGTGCCTTCGATGCATCGCCCTGCAGCACATCCACCTCTGCCGGACGGTAGTACCGCGGATCGATTTTCACGTACTTCTCCCAATCGAGACCGACGCAGGAGAACGCCTCTGTGAGGAATTCACGTACAGAGTGTGTCTCTCCCGTCGCAACCACATAGTCATCCGGCTGCGGCTGCTGCAGCATGAGCCACATGGCTTCCACATACTCCTTGGTGTAGCCCCAGTCGCGCCTGGCATCCAGATTCCCCAGATAGAGGTGATCTTGCGTCCCTGCGAGAATCGCGGCGAGGCCGCGCGTAATTTTGCGTGTGACGAACGTGTGCCCCCGCCGCGGAGATTCATGGTTGAAGAGGATGCCGTTGCACGCGAATATCCCGTAGCTTTCACGGTAATTCACCGTCATCCAGTAGCCGTAGACTTTCGCGGCGGCATACGGGCTGCGCGGATGGAATGGCGTTGATTCGCTCTGCGGCATCTGTGCCACTTTTCCGTACATCTCGGAACTCGCTCCATTGTAGAACCGAATGCCGTTCCCCAGCATGCGGCATGCCTCCAAAAGGCGCGTCGTCCCGAGCCCTGTGACATCTCCCGTGTATTCCGGCATATCGAAACTGACACGAACGTGTGTCTGTGCGCCAAGGTGATACACCTCATCCGGACGAATTTCATTCATCAAACATGTGAGTGCAGAACCATCCGCCAGATCTCCGTAATGCAGGAACAGGCGTGTCTCCTGCTCATGCGGATCGGCATACAAATGATCGATGCGCTATGTATTGATCGCGAATGCGCGACGGATGAGGCCGTGCACCTCGTACCCTTTCTTAAGGAGCAGCTCTGCGAGGTACGACCCATCCTGCCCCGTGATGCCGGTGATGAATGCTCTCTTCATGATGGGCGAATGGTAGGGGCTATTCTATACACAATCATGCCTGGAGAACACCAGTGTGATGCTCCAGGAACCATGCCACCGTTTTCCGGATGCCTTCCTCAAAGGGCATCGCTGCTCGGAATCCAAACTGTTCCCTGGCGCGCCGCACATCCAGGCAACGGCGCGGCTGGCCGTTGGGTTTGGACGTATCCCACACAATCTCTCCGACATACCCCACCTCCCGCGCGATCAGAGCAGCCAGGTCTTTCATGGAAATTTCCTGCCCCGTCCCAAGGTTTACGGGTTCCGGCGCATCGTACTTCTCCGTTGCAAGGACAATGCCCTCCGCCGCGTCTTCCACGTAGAGGAATTCCCGCGTGGGAGTGCCATCGCCCCAGAGTGTTACTGTAGGGCTGCCACTCTCTTTCGCTTCCGCAAATTTGCGGATCATCGCCGGGATGACGTGTGATGTTTCCGGGTCGAAATTATCACCCGGCCCGTAGAGATTGACCGGCAGGAGGTAGATCGCATTGAACCCGTACTCCATGCGGTATGCCTGCGCCTGTACGAGCAACGCCTTCTTGGCGATGCCGTACGGCGCGTTTGTTTCCTCCGGGTAGCCGTTCCACAGGTCATCCTCCCTGAAGGGAACCGGCGTGAACTTGGGGTACGCACAGATTGTTCCTATGCAGACGAACTTCTTTACGCCGTGCGAATACGCCTGATGCATCGCATGAAGCCCCATGAGGAGATTCTCATAGAAGAACCTGCCCGGATGTGCCCTGTTTGCCCCGATACCTCCGACCACCGCAGCCAGATGAATCACACTATCCGGTTTCTGCACTGCGTACATGCGCCGCACATCCTCTTCTTTCCGGAGATCACATTCGCTGCTCCCGGGAGTGAGTACCTCCCGCACCCACGGGCATTTGCGCAACCGATTGCAGACATGTGTCCCAAGGAAACCATGGCCGCCTGTTACAAGGACGCGCTGTTTCTCCACATGCGTATCGTACAACGATTCACACCATGAGAAAGTAAAACAGCCTCATTCTATCCCTCCATCCGCCGGCAATTCTGCGCCCCCAACCCCTTCTGCATGCGGCTCTTCCTGCGCCGGCATGCCATGGCCCGGAGCGCCCCCCTCCTCCCGCCGCCCCAGCAGCACGATGTTCTCCGCCACAATCTCCGTGCGGAAAATCTTGGTTCCCTCCGGCCCGTCCCAACTGCGCGTCTTTAAGTACCCCTCGACGAAAAGAGGCTTGCCCTTGGCAATACTCTGGGCGCAGAACTCCGCAAGACCGCCCCATGCGACGAGGTTGTGGTACTCGGGCAGGCTCTGCTTCTCCCCAACCGCATCCTTCCAGACGCGGTTCGTCGCCATGCCGAACGTGCAGACAGATTGTCCTCCGGTTGTGCTCTTGAGTTCCGGATCACGGGTGACGTTGCCGAGAAGCATCACTTTGTTCACGGATTTCATGGCACGAGTGGGTAGTGAGTAGTGGTTAGTGGTGCAAGGGTAGCACTACCCACTATCCACTAACCACTACTCACTGAGATTACGCCGCTTCCATAGCCTCTTCACTTGAGGATTCCTTCATCTGCTCTTTCGCAGTGGCTCCGGTTGCGGCAACGCGCTTGCCTTCCTCTATGCCTGCCTTCACTTCTTCCGCAGACTCATCGCCGACATCCTGGAGCTCCGCAATCTGATCTACATCCGCGATGATATCTTCCGCCTCTTCCTCGGCCTCTACGCGTGAGCTCAATTCGACCTCTTCCACTTCATCCTCCTCCAGCGTTACGCGCTCCTCCGGGGCAACCTCATCTTTGAATTTGAGGAGATCCACCTTCAGGCCCAGCGCCTGCAGCTCTTTGACCAGAACATTGAATGATTCCGGAATGGAGGGGCGGCGGATCGGCTCGCCCTTCACGATTGCTTCGTACGCTTTGCTGCGGCCGATCACATCGTCTGACTTGATGGTGAGCATTTCCTGCAGCGTGTAGGCGGCGCCATAGGCCTCGAGCGCCCACACTTCCATTTCTCCGAAACGCTGTCCTCCATGCTGCGCCTTGCCTCCGAGCGGCTGCTGCGTGACGAGGGAGTACGGCCCGACGCTGCGCGCGTGGATCTTGTCTTCCACCAAGTGCAGCAGTTTGAGCATATACACCATGCCGACCGCCGTCTTGTGGGCGAACGGCTCACCCGTGCGTCCGTCGAAGAGCTGTACCTTGCCGTCTTCCGGCAGTTCCGCCTGCTTGAGCAGCGCCTTGATCTGATCCGTCGTGATGCCGTCCAGCACGGGCGTGGCAATCTTGATGCCGAGTGCCTGGCACGCCCATCCCAAGTGCGTCTCCAGGATCTGCCCGATGTTCATGCGGGATGTGACGCCGAGCGGGTTTAAGATGATGTCCACCGGCGTGCCGTCCTCCAGGAACGGCATGTCTTCCTGCGGAACGATCCGCGCGATGACTCCCTTGTTCCCGTGGCGCCCTGCCATCTTGTCGCCCACGCGCACCTTGCGCGTCTGGGCGACGAAGACCTTGATCTGCTTGATGACGCCCGTTGGGAGTTCGTCTCCTTCCGCGCGGTCGAAGATATGTACATCGATCACCTTTCCTCCCGCGCCACCCGGCAGCCGGAGGGAGCTGTCCTTCACGTCTTTTGCCTTATCGCCGAAAATCGCTTGCAGAAGCCGTTCTTCCGGCGTCAGTTCCGTCTCGCCTTTCGGAGTGATCTTGCCGACGAGAATGTCGCCCTCATGGACCGTCGCACCGATGCGCACGATGCCGCCGGCGTCCAGGTCTTTGAGTTTCGCTTCGCCGACATTGGGGATGTCGCGCGTCACGGTTTCGGAACCGAGCTTCGTATCGCGCACGTCGGTGACGTAGGATTCTATGTGGATCGAGTCGTAATCGCCCCTCTGCGCAATGCGGTCAGAGAGGATCACGGCGTCTTCGAAGTTGAACCCGCGCCATGATATGTACGCTACGAGCAGGTTCTGCCCGAGCGCGAGCTCGCCATCCTCCACAGAAGTGCCGTCCGCCAGGCTCTGGCCTTTCCTGACGATGTCACCGCGAATAACGCGGGGGCGCATGTGGAAGCATGTTCCCTGGTTGGAACGCACGAAGTTTTCAAGATGGTACGTCGCCTTGCGACCCGACTTGTACACAACGGCGATTTCATTCGCATCTGCAGAGACGATTTCCCCGTCTTCTTCGGCAGGAACCATGTGCCCGGATGCGACGGCGGCCAGAGCTTCCATCCCCGTCCCTACGAGCGGCGCAGTAGGCTTGAGCAGCGGTACGGCCTGGCGTTGCATGTTCGTTCCCATAGAAGCGCGGGTGTTGTCGTCGTGCTCCAGGAACGGAATCAGAGAGGTGGAAACGGAGAGGATCTGCTTGGGCGACACGTCAACGTGCGTTACGTCGCGCTCGTGCGCCAGGATCGGCTCTCCGCCCTTTCTTGCAGAAACGCGCTTGGCGAGGATTTCATTGAAACCCGAGTACTCTTTCTGCGCCTGCGCAATCGTGAGGCGGCGCTCCTTCTCGGCATCAATGTACACGACCTTCTCATCGAAGTAAGCGCGTACAGGCACGCCGGAGCGGTTCTCCTTCTTGCAGAGAGCGATGATTTTCCGCGCCAGCTCCTTCGTCGCGATGACCTCATCATCGTGTGCGACGATCTTGCGGCCGTCACGGATATCCTCATCCAGAATGCGCCCGAGGAGCTTGTCCGGATCGAGCGGCACTTCGTGGCGTACCTCATGGTACGGCGCCTCGAGGAACCCGTATTCGTTCACATGCGCGAATGCCGCCAGATGCACGACGAGACCGATGTTCGGCCCTTCCGGCGTGGCAATCGGGCAGATGCGCGCGTAGTGACTGGTATGCACGTCTCGTACATCGAAGCTCGCGCGTTCGCGCGAGAGGCCGCCCGGTCCCATCGCAGAGAGCCTGCGCTTGTGCGCGAGCTCCGCGAGAGGGTTGGTCTGGTCCATGAACTGGGAGAGCTGCGACGAGGCGAAGAATTCGCGCATCGCAGCAGTGATCGGACGGCAGTTGATGAGCTGCGTCGGCGTGACCGTCTCCATGTCCATCACCGTCATGCGGTCCTTGATGATGCGCTCCGTGCGCACCAGACCCACGCGGTACTTGTTCTGCACCAATTCGCCGACGGATCGGACGCGCCTGTTGCTCAGGTGATCGATGTCGTCTGCCACGCCCTCCCCGTTGTTCAGGCGGATGAGCTCCTTGAGGATCGCGATGAAGTCATTCACCTGGAACACGCGATGCTCCTCGTCCTGCGGCATTTCAACGCCGAAACGGCGGTTGAGCTTGTAGCGCGCGATATTGCCCATGTCGTACTTCTTAAAGTCGAAGAAGAGCGAGTCAATGAGTTGTTTTGCGTTCTCGGGCGTCGCGAGGTCGCCGGGGCGGATGCGCCGGTAGATGCTCTGGTACGCGTCTTCGACCGTGCGGACACCGTCCTTCTCCATCGTGGTGAGGATGTAATCCTTCTCGCCTACGACATCGCTGAAGAGATCCATGATGCTGCTGTCCGTCTGGAACCCGAAGACACGGAGCAACTGCGTGATGGGGATCTTGCGCTTGCGGTCGATCTTGCAGCTCACGATTCCGCGCCGGTCTGTCTCGATCTCCAGCCACACGCCGCGCTTGGGAATGATTTTCGCAGCATGGTACTTGGAATTGTCCGCCATTTTGGAGAAGAACACTCCCGGCGAACGGACGAGCTGATGGACGACGACGCGCTCGATGCCGTCCACGATGAACGTCCCTTTCTCCGTCATGAGCGGAATGGAGCCGAGGAAGACATCCTGCTCCTTGATCTCTCCCGTCTCCTTGTTGATGAGCTGCACGTACCCCTTCATGACCGCTTCGTAGCTTAAGTTTCTTCGGCGGCAGACATCCGGCCGGTACTTGGGCGGATCGAACGTGTGCCCCAGGATGTTGAGCATCATCTTCTTGCCGGAAAAGTCGGTAATCGGGCTGATTTCCTGCAGCAGCTCTTTGATCCCCTCCGTCAGGAACCACTTGTAGCTATCGAGCTGCATCTGTATGAGAGATGTATCCTGAGCCGTCGCCGCCTTGTCCTCCGTGAGGAACAGACGATTCCCCTCCATTTTAGAGGGAACCACGCTGTTACCAAGCCTCTTGGCGACTGCGGCATGCACAGAGACGGGCTTCTGGGTGATGTGCGCGACAATGGCCGGCAACGCCTGCTCGGGAACATCCATGCGGTACGAAGCTCTCGCAGCAGAGCGTGCGATTTGCTTCTTCTTCGCTGCGACTTTCTTCGCTGTTTCCGGCGCTTTCGCCACCGGTTTCTTCTGGGCAACGATCTTCTTCTCGGGGGGCTTCTTCTGTGCTTTCTGCACATGCTTTGCCGGTTGCGCCGCCGGTTTCTTCTTGGGGGCGGATCGTCTGGCGGAAGATTTCTTTGCCTTGGTAGCCATGCGTAGATGAGGGAGGAAATACAGCAACAGGTTTACGGGCGCACCAATCCTGGGTGCCGCGTATCCGAAGTTGAATGTGCAGTGCTCACTACGCAATCGTTACACCTGCTTCCGGGGCATTCTAATGCCACAACGGGCACTGTCAACGGAATATGGCAGAAAGACTGGTATTTTTGTCATGTTGGGTAGTCATCGGAACTACCCTGCGTTCGCGAACCTCTTGGCGACTTCCTCCCAATCAACCACCTGCCACCATGCCGCGATGTACTCCGGTCGGCGGTTTTGGTACTTGAGGTAGTAGGCGTGCTCCCAGACATCGAGCAGGAGGAGCGGCGTTTTCCCCTGAGAGAGAGGCGTATCCTGATTCGGAGTACTCACAACTGCCAGCTTGTCACCATCCGCCACCAGCCACGCCCAACCGGAACCGAACTGCGCGGCTGCGGCGGCGGAGAATTGCTCCCTGAATTCTTTCAGACCGCCGAATGTTTCTGTGAGTGCGGCGTGGAGTTCCCCTTCCGGCTCGCCGCCGCCCTTCGGGCTCATGCTCGTCCAGAAGAGCGTGTGGTTCGCGTAGCCGCCCCCGTTGTTGCGCACCGCCGTGCGGATCTTCTCCGGCACGGCATCTAAGTCGGCGAGCACCTCCTCTATGGGCTTCTCGCTGAACGGCGTTCCCTCCAGCGCGGCGTTCGTCTTGTCGCAGTACGCCTGATGGTGTTTGGAATGATGGATCTCCATCGTGCGCGCATCGATGTGCGGCTCGAGCGCGCTGTAGTCGTACGGGAGATCGGGGAGTGCGTAGGCCATAAGCTCTCATTGGAAAAAACAGAATGATTTTAGCAGCATTGGGTCCGCAAGTACCGTTGAATGGGAAATGGAAAATGGAAAATTGTAAGACGAATCACAAGACAGAAATACGTTCCATTCTCCATTTTCCATTCTTAATTTTTCATTCACACTGATCCCATGGCTGTACGGTTACTCGCAAACAGCAAGGAGTGGGAAGCGTACGGCGCCTGGCTTACGCAGCAGCCGGATGGAAACCTCTGGCAGTCGCTGGAACGCAAGGCATACCTGGAAGCGCTGGGGAAGGAGGTGCGCCTCTACGCGGCTGAGGAAGAGGGGGCAATCGTCGCTTCTGCGTTGGTTGCCATAGACAGAACCGCCTTTGGTTTTTCTGTGTGGGAGATACCGCGGGGACCGGTGGGAAGAATGGAAAATGGAAAATTGAGAATTGAAGAATTGCTTACGCACATCATTGATGACGCAAAAAAAGACAAGTGCATGGCACTGTTTCTGTCTCCACAATTTTCCATTTTCCATTCTCAATTTTCCATTCGCCCCTCCGGGCGTCACGTCCACTGCGAAGCCACGCGCATCCTCGACCTCACGCAATCGGAGGAGGAGATTCTGGCGCAGATGAAACCGAAGGGGCGCTACAACATCCGCATCGCGGAGAAGCACGGGGTGACCGTGCGGCAGTCGGAGGATACTGATGCGTTCTATGCGCTGGTGAAGGAGACGAGCCGGCGCGACAGATTCACTGCGCTGCCGAGGGAGAAGTACCGCGCTTTCCTCGAACACCTCCCCGGCGCATTCCTGCTCCTAGCATACGCCCCCGGAGAAAACGACCCCATCGCAGGGCTTCTGGGCGTTTTTTGGAACAAGAAGGGTATCTACTACTACGGAGCGTCTTCCTACACGCACAGGGCAACCATGGCGCCCTACGCGCTCCAGTGGCAAACGATGCGGTTCTGCAAGGCGCACGGCTGCGTATCCTACGACCTGCTGGGCATCGCCCCTCCGGGTGCGCCCGCCGATCATCCCTGGCAGGGCATCACGTCTTTCAAGGAGAAGTTCGGCGGCGCGCTCATCTCGTACCCGCCGGAGCAGGTACGCACCCTGCGGCCAGTTGCCAAGAGACTGCTTGATCTGAAACGGCGATTCTTTTAAGAAAGCCGCACGCAGGAACGCATGCAGCTTTCTCTTTTTTTACCCCACATAGCCGCACGCGTTCCCGCGTGCGGCATATGGGTCGCATAACAAAAAACCCCCCGTTACCGGGGGGTTTTTGCTTCGCTTACGAGGCGAAACTTCACATGCTTTAAGAGTTATTAGCTCTTGTAGCTCGTGGAGTTGACAACCGAGTCTGCGTATTCAACCCAGTGGAACGTCGCATCCGCGCCGGAATCCTTGTCCTCCCATGCGATATGGCTGAACGCAGTGGTCGTGACGGTTCCGGAACCGAATGTGAGGCGCGTGTGGGTGTTGAACGACTGCAGCGACGCCTGGAGGATGGAGGTGGCGCTCGCAGAAACCTGCGAGTTGGTCACTTCTCCCTCGAGGACGAATGTTGCGGTCTGTGCAGAGTCAATGCTCGTCTGGACGCTGCCGGCATCGATGTTGTCACAGACAACAAGGAAGGATCCGGAAGCGACTGAGATGATGTCCTGTGTCGAAGTCACAGCGTCGGCTACACAGTCATGAGTGACCGTGGAGTTCGACTTGTTGTAGAACTTGAACTTCGACGCATCCATCGCAATGTTCGTCGCATTGACGTTGAAGACGATACCCGTCAGCAACGCGGTGTTCGGACCGTTGTTCGTGTTCGCGTTCGCCGCTGCGGTGAACTTGAACTGACCGAACGGAGTTACGCCTGTCGGAACGGGCGTGTTATCCGGATCCGGGTTCGCGTTTGCGATGCTCTCAATCTTCGACATGACGGTCACGTGGTTCGTGCCGCTGATCCAGACGTTGTCATTCGTGCTGCCGGATGTCGCAGACGTCTTGCCGATGAAGACTTCGCCTTCGGCTGTGCCGTCGGTGTCGTTCACAGCAAGGTTGTTGCTGGACTCGGCGCCGCGTGCGCGGATCGCGCCGGTCGCGGTGGTGCCGGAACCGTACACGAAGAACTCGATCGGCTGGTTGCTGGTGCCGCCTGCCGTATCGGCCTTGATGCGTGCGCGAATGAGCACGTCGATTTCTTCGCCTTCAGGAACAACGAACTGCTGGTTGCTCATCTGAGCGCAGAAGCTCGCGACCGTGCCGTACCCATCGAGCGGGTTCACGGTCAGCTTGCCCGTCGGGCAGCCGCCGATCGTAGCCTGCGCGAATGGTGTCGCTGCACCGTCGAGGTAGAGCTCCAGACGGTCCACTGACCCGGCAGTGCTGCCGGAAGACGTCAGCTGGATGTCTGTCACGTCGATACCTTCGTTCTCTGCGCGGAACTGGATCCGCATGATCGGCTCGCTGAGCGTGCCGCCAAGGAGCTGGCGGTTGCGCACCGGCGTGGAATCCAGCGTCACGAACAGGTTGCCCTGTGCGGAGAAGCTCCAGAGCGTGGAGTTCACCGTGGTGACCAGGATGTCCGTGCTCGTCGCGCTGTTGAGCGCTGAGCCGTTGAGCTGGATGCCGGAGAGGTTGCTGCCGTCATCGAGCTCTTCCGCCTCCACGAAGCTGGTGGAACCAGTCGCGAATGCGAGGCGCAGCGTGGTGTCGGTCTTCAGGGAAGAAGCCACGTCGCCATGGACTTCGAAGATGACCGTCTCCTCAGCCGGAATGACGAATCCGCCGCCCGCGAGGTTGGCGAATGTCACGTAGTTGCTGCTGCCCTGGGTTGCAACACCGTCCTCCAGGACAGTGTCCACGATGCCGTCGGCATCCGTATCAACCCACAGCGCGTAGTTGTTGACGTTCTGCGCATCGCCTGCGCCTTCGTCGAAGATCAACTTGGTGAAGAGGATATCTTCTGCTTCACCGGCGCGCGCTTCAAAGCGCAGAAGGTTGATGTTGCTGGCGTTCTCCACCGCATCGTTGGTGGTATTGAGCGCCTTCACGGCGATCGTCAACGTCGCGTTGGCAATCGTGTGGAAGTTACCTGTGATCGTGCCGCGGGGGCGCACATCACCGACGCTGTCGCCGGTGGAGAGTCCCTCGATTTCCATGTGATAGGTCGTCACGCCCGTGATGAGTCCGCCGAAGTCACAAGTTGCGGTGTTCGCAATGAGCGTGTTGTCAGACAACACCTTCGTCGGCTCGCCGCAGATATGGATACGGAACTGATCGCCGCTCGTCGGGTGCTCCGATGCGCCGTTATCGATGAAGTCGACGCGGAACTCCCACTCCTCATCACCCTGGAGGATGAAGTCATCGAAGCGGTAGATGTGGTAGCTACCCGCATTGGTTAATGCTGAATCGCCGCCAGCCACCGATACGCCCGCAACCGTGCGGCCGGTGGTCTTGTTGCGGATTTCGACGCCCTCGAGCACCTCGATCACTGTGTCGGAAGCAGTTGTTCCATCTGTGTATCCGAGAACCTGACC
>JAQVVD010000017.1 GCA_028699155.1 Candidatus Peribacteraceae bacterium
CGTATTTGTGTGCGCCTGCCGCACCGCAGGAAAGACAGAAAATTGTTCTTGCAGACATAATCGGGAGGAAATGGCTTATAGAAGCCTACCTCACAATTATTACCAACTCATATCTGGTCTACTGCCGTTCCTCCCCCCACAATTTTTCCCCTCTTTTTCCCAAGGGAAGATGATTGTTTCGTGGAGAACCCGATGCTACCCTTTCGTGGCTCTCTCGTTGTTCATTCTCACCCTCGTGCTCCCGGATCTGCATTCACGGGTCGGAGAGCACGACTGTCACTGTTCCCTCTTCGTGCGCCCGTAGCTTTAGCCCGGCACTCTCTTGCGAAAGCCAGATAGTACATACAAGGTCGCCTGACGCGCTGGCCGCACCCTCGTTCATTTCTCACTCTTGTGCGCCCGTAGCTTTAGCCCAGCACTATCTTGCGAAGGCAAGATAGTACATAAAAGGTCGTCTGACGCGCTGGCCGCACGCTCGTTCATTTCTCACTCTTGTGCGCCCGTAGCTCAGCCCGGATAGAGCGTCTGGTTGCGGTCCAGGAGGCCACAGGTTCAAATCCTGTCGGGCGCACCATCATTCGTGAAAGGAAACCTTGTCGGTTTCCTCTCACGGACTCTCTTTCCCTTCATGGAGTCGCTCCAGGACGGCAAAGCCGCCCTTCGCGACATGATCCTTCGTAGACTGGAGCTGTAGCGTAAGCTGGGTCGAGTCCGCCTTGGCGGACGAGCCATTAAAAAGTCACTTGCTGTGCTCTAGCCAACCAGAATAGGAACTTGTTCTTTCGACACTACCGTGGGGCTGTAGCTCAGCTGGCTAGAGCACTTGCATGGCATGCAAGGGGTCAGGGGTTCGAATCCCCTCAGCTCCACCATTACGTGCGCGTCCAAAGCGATCCGCCAAATTGACCAATAGGCACAAAGTTCTGGAGACTCTGAAGGTTCCAGTCTTTAGAGGTTTGAAAATCAATTTATTATATTGACCTGCAATTGACTAAATATCAAATGAGTGAAAATATGATGCCTTTATGGCATTCCGAAGATCGTTAGCGGCAGGTGCACAAATCGCTGATACACAGTCAGTTCCGGAATATTCTGCAGAAGAAAGGCTCAGAATAATCGCTGAGGCACTCATGATCGAACAAAATAAATTGCATTTCCTGTTTTCTCCGAAAAATGGCGGCTGCAGCGTCAGTGGTCAAGTAGAACACTATCCCGCTGTCGGCGCTTTTCTTCGCAATTATATTCAACAAGACCATGCACTCGTAATTGCAGACAAAGAACGCGGCCAATTTTCTCGTCTGTTGACTGAGCTAATGGATGATTCGAAGCAGAGAGTTTCTGATTTGCTCCTGAAACAATCCGTACGCATTATTCCATCAGCTGAATTGCCTTTCAGGCTAAGCGGCGGCTCATTTGCAGGAGTTGATTTGTATATGGGCGATGACCATAAATGGAAAGTTCATAAATTTATCAACCGGGAACAGAGAGATGAGGATGCAGATGTTCGTCTGGCACGAGAAGGTGCTTTCATCCGTGATTTGCCTGCCGCTCCAAAAGCGATGTTTCCCTTTGTGGGACCATCGGATGTAATCGAAACGGACAGACTTGTCGGATACAATATGGATTACTGCCCGTATCCAACAATGGCCGAATCACTTCTCAGCGGCCACTGCGGCGGCAAGCAGATAGTGGATGCCTTGGGAAATATTTATGGGCAAATGTTTCATGATATGTATGTTCATCCGGAACCAGATGACGAGCAGGATGATTCATACTTTGAAAGAATCGACCGCCGATTCGATCGAGTGATGCAAACACCGGAATCGGTGGGGCCAAGATTGAAGATGCTCATGCGTAGAGAGAGAGTCTTAGTATCGATGGCCAACGATACGATGGGGCATTACCTCTCTATGAACACGTCAAACAGAGTGAAGAGTACCGTCGCTTAGCTTGCCCGCCCGATCATTCTCTTTGCCATGGGGACATGATTCTGGAAGACATTCTTTTCCAGCCGTATACAGGAGAATTCAAACTCATCGATCCGAATGGCCGATCTCACAGCAAGTATTATGATGTGGCAAAGACGCTTCTCTCTTTGGATACGTTCTATGAACTGTTCTATTTTGACGAATTTCAACTCGACGCAGATAAGGACATGGACAATGTTTCCATCGACTTCCACCAACCGCAGACCGTGGAAGTCTACCGTGATATGTCAGAACGATTCTGGGCTTTTCTGAGAGGAAACGCCGCAAAATTCTTTCCTGGAGATCCCGATTGGGAGAAACGTCTCGTCCTGCTCAATGGGCTCCAGAATTTGGCAATTGTCATGTTCCATCTTATCAAGCATCAGAAGGAAGACCGTGCGATCGGATTTTTGCTCATGGGCATTCGAAAACTCTCTCAAGCACTTGATTCCCAGCATCCTTAGCCATGACGGAGTTCGCTGACGAATATCATAGGCAAGTTGAAGAGGCGGGAGGCATGGATCCATACGTGAAGGAAAAGCTTCACGTACGCAAGCCCTTGCTCGACAGAATCCGACGATACACTCCGCCGAAAGGGCGCATCTTGGAATTAGGCGCTGGCACTTCCATCCTCTCGCAGGCACTCAGCCGAGAGGGCTACGATGTAACGTGTGTCGATCATGATCCAAACATCGTATCCCTGCAGGAAGAAATACGGGATCAGATGGGAGGCAACGCAAAGAGCATTCTTGCGGACTTGCGGACATTTAAACCGAATGGCCCCGTAGATACCACATTCAACAACGGAGTCCTCGAACATCTGCCCGAGGACGTCATTATCGAAAATATCAACCGGGTTCTGGCCTACTCACGGATGTATATCTTCGGCATTCCAACAAGATTCAATCATGGCAATCTTATGGGAGATGAGCAGTTGTGGTCTTATGGGAAATGGAAGGATCTGCTTAGCCAAACGACAGCTGAAACTGTGGAAACATTCTCGTATTTCTCACGCCGGAGAATCCGGGAAGCCATCAATCGTTTACTCGCATGCAAGTTGTATCATTTCTCTACAGGCGTTGGATTCGTGCTGAGAAACAGCAAGCAAAAGAATACGGCATACGGAAGATTGGATTTAAACGAGAACACTGGCAATGGCGGTACTGACTACCCACCCGATTGGGCTGAGATCGACAGCACATCCGTACCGGATATCGTGTGCCCACCGCCGGGTCCTGAATCCAAGAAATATCAATTGATGGCAGAGCACCATACACAAGGCTTTTCATCACAAGTGAAAGGATTTCCAGTTGTATTCAAAAGAGCACACGGCATGACTATGGAAGATGTCGATGGGAATACGTACATAGATATGTCTTCTGGTATCTGCGTTGCGAATATCGGCCATAGCCATCCGCATGTGGTGCGTGCCGTGAATACCGCGTCCAAACAACTCATGAATTGTCATGATTTTACCACCCCACAGAAAGCCCAATTACTTGAGCGAATCCCTACTATCGTTCCCTACGCTGGTATCACCCAACTCTTCCCGAGCGGCACCGACGCAGTTGAAGCAGGCTTGCGCATGGCCCGCTCCGTAACGGGCAAGCCCGGCACGCTCGGTCTAAATATGGGGTTCCACGGCAAGACTCTCGGCGCAGCAAGCATCACGAGAGATCAGGGGGATCTGACACGCCATTTCCACCAAGCTCCAAGGCCGCATTGCTATCGATGCGACCTCGGATTGGATTACCAAACTTGCAAACTGGGATGTGCGGAGCAAATTTCGATGATGCTCACATCCCATCCCGACATCGGTGTTGTCGTTGTTGAGCCAATACAAGGATGGGCGGGGGCGCAAATACCTCCGACCGACTACTTGCCTTCTCTACGAAAAATTTGCGATCAGCACGGCGTGCTTCTCATGGCAGATGAAATACTGACGGGTATGGGCCGAACCGGTCGAATGTTCTGCATGGAACACTCGGGAGTGGAACCGGATATTTTGATAGTGGGAAAGGGCTTGGGGAACGGCATACCTATCGCAGCTACTATCTTGCATGAGAAACATAAAACCTCGATGGGAGATGTGAGTGCATCCTCGACATTCGGCGGCAACCCCGTCGCGTGCTCGGCTGCCTGCGCCGTATTGGATGTGTTCGAGAGAGAAAATATAGTGGAAAGAGGACGGAATCTCGGGGTTTTCCTGCGTAATCGATTTGATGAATTGAGGGAACGCTACGACATCATTGGAGACGTACGTGGCATGGGCTGCTATCTCGGTATGGAGATCGTGCACGATCGATCCTCTAAAGAACCCGATCCTGCTTCGGCACTCTCCATCTATCAACGGGCATTCTCCAAGGGATTGGTGTGGATTCCTGCAAATCATATCCTCCGCATTGCCCCTCCCCTAATCATGAGCAAAGAGACCGCCGAGCGGGCAGTGAACATTATTGGGGAATCCATACGAGAGACCTTGCAATTATCTCAATAATCCAAAATGCTATTTTTATGAAAAATCTCATTTTCCAAGGCATTCTATTCGATGCCGACGGCACTCTCTACGATAGCTCTCTCTTGCACTTCGAAGCGTACCGTGCGGTTTCCAAAAAGCTGTATGGCTTCGATTTCACAAAAGAGCTCTTTGATGAGGAATGTATGAAGAAGAATAAGCAGCCAGTCGCAATTCTTCAAGAGCACGGCATCAACTGCACCACTGAGGAGTTCTATAAACTCAAGAAACCGTATTACGAAGACATCGCACGAAAAAAACTCCGGGCAACCCCGGGCCTGATGGGATTCCTCCAAACAATTCGGGGGAGTCTCATTCCCGTCGGAGTTGTTAGCAGTGCGACGAAACATTCGATCTCGACATCATTGGACATCGTGCATTTGACTGCTTATTTTCCCATAATCGTCGCGTATGAGGACATACCTGACGCTCAGAAACCGTCACCAGAAAGTTATTTGCTTGGTGCTAAATTACTTGGAAAACCAGCAAACTCATGTCTGGTTTTTGAAGATACGGCAGTCGGAATCCAAGCGGCAAAAAGCGCAGGGATGAAATGTATTGCTGTGCGCAACGTTACGAATTCCGATTCCGAACTCCAAGAGGCGGATCTTATCATTCAGAGTTACTCTGAGCTTCATTTCACTTTCACCCATCCCGGTATCGAGCTCACATTCCCATGACTCAGCAAGTTCCCGATGAAGGCGTCTTGAATGCCAAATTGGAATCGTTCTTCAGGACGAGCGATTCACGTTGGGTTAATCTTTTCCGCAATTCAATGGGTTCTGTGGATACAATACGGAAACAGCACGCCCGAAAGCTACATGCACGCTTCCCGCTCATTTCCCACATCGAGCAATGCACTCCTTCCGGGGGAAGCATTTTGGAAACAGGGGCTGGAACGGGCGCTATCTCGCTGTATCTAAGCCAACAAGGGTACCAAAGTTCCACACTCGAAAAAGATCCCGACATGATCAAGCTATCCGAACTACTTCAAGAAGTAATCGGTGGGCAGAGCAGCCGGTACCAAGGATGCATGACACAGCTTCCTTTCGCGGAGAAGAGCTTTGATACCGTCTTTAATCACGGCGTTCTGGAGTATTTCAATGAAGAAGCTGTCATTAATGTCATTCGTGAACAGCTGCGCGTAGCAAGCTATTTCGTCTTCGCCGTCCCAACAAATCTCAACCACGCTTTATATATCGAGGATTGTGAAAATCTCTGGAGCTACGCGAAGTGGAAGAAGCTCATTCGCGAGTCAGGTGCAACTCTCGTAGAAAGTTTTAGTTTTTTCTCCTACAGGCGTTTCCGCGAAGCACTCAATCGTTTGCTAGGAATGAAGATGCAACACATTTCTCCAGGGGCAGGTTTCGTCCTGAAATGATCAGAATCGGTATGGGTTCTCAACGATGGCATGGCTCTTGTTGCCAATCGTGGTGGATGCTGGTGGTTGTAGGTGCGAACTTTTCTCGGAATGAATGGGCATGTTGCCGCATTAGACGCTCTCGATTCACAGATTGTTTTCCGGCTGAATAGGCAGAAAGACGCACCCGATATTGATCTCTCACTGCGTAGCAATCGGCCCGAACGCCATTGTCCAGACATGTGGTCCAGACAACCCCTTCCTGAACCTGCTTCCGACAGTAACCGACATCCTGCAAATTGAAGAGGTTATCCCCTAAACGAAAACAAACACTCGGATTCCGGATGAGGCCATCGCAAACATGCTGAGACCGGCTTGCGTATAGCAATTCATTCCCAATTTTTTCATGCTGCAACATGGCCACCACTTCGCCTGCAGTACAACAAGGATGTGTATAATAGGTATAGTGAAATTGTTGAGGTAGAGCGGAGGGAAATGCTGAGCAAAAGTTCACGAGCAATAATCCATCGCCTGTGAAATCCATTTCGCTCTCAGCAGTTTCCAATCTATCGTTTCCTTCAGCTGGTGAATAGGGATTTGCCAAGATGACATTTGCATTCTTTCTCGTCGGCAAAACATGAGAATGGTAGAAAGGAAACGAGAGGGAAAAATATTCAAGAACACGATGAAGGTCGGTTTGCTGAGGATTCCTTCTCGGTCTGATCATGCGTCGCGTGAAACGGCTATGGTCATCGGTTTCAATGAAAATGCCGATATCGAGAAGCGGTGCTATCGCATCATGCAGTGGGAATTCTCCTTCGACAGCAATGAGGGGGCTCGGTTGGACAGACTCGAATCCATCCGGTTCGCGTGTTTTGAAGGAGTATTTTGGTTTGCTGATGATCTCTCCTTTTTTCAGAGAGGCGATGTGCCGAGCCTGCAAATCAACCTGGTAATCCTCTGGAACGTGCAAATTCGGCTTTCCATGGATACGCGCGCTCCTCTCGCTTCCGATGCAATAATCATCCTGTGAAAGAAGAAGACAGTCATGATTGTTTGAAAGAATCTGCGGGAACAAACTGGTTTTTCCTGTAGCCGATCCTCCGCCGATACCAGCGACAACGATCCCCTGACTTCGGAACAATTCGTTAATTCTCTGTCGAATCGGTTGAGTGACGCTTTCCACTTCGGAGATTCTGTCCGGTGCTCCATCATGGCACGGCGGTACTGCGAGCTCGATGACGGAAGATTGATGGAGCATAATCTCGCTAATCGAAATAGCGGACACCGTTTCTCAGGACATCGAGTCCGATGAGCCGCTCAGGTTTACGTTTCCGGAAATTATTCGGATCCCGTTCTGGATGCGGCATCATCCCAAGAACCTTACCCGTTGTATCCGTTATGCCAGCAATCGCATTCGAGGAGCCATTCGGGTTATCGGGTGCCTCCCGCGCGTTTCTATCCTGTGCATCCACATAACGGAACACGACCTGCTTTCCTTCCTCAATTGCCTGCAATACGTTTGGACTGGCAAAGAATCGACCTTCGCCATGCGCCATCGGGATATTTAGTGTCCCATTGTCGAGCCCTTGCGTCCATCGGCAAATACTCTCCTCAATACGTAGACGGACATCCTTGGAAATGAATCCGCCCGTCGTATTCGGCAAAAGGTTGGTTGAAATTTTCCCGAATCTCCCATCTGGTAACAAGCCAGTTTTTACAAGCGCCTGAAAACCGTTACATATAGCGAGAACAAGCTTATCCGCTTCCATGAATTCACTGATTTCATCGGAGAATCCCTTGGCAAGATCCAATGCGAGGATCTTTCCTGCAGAGATGTCATCACCATAGGAGAACCCTCCGGGGATTCCGAGAATTTGCGCCGCTCGGAAATGCCGCCTCTCAAGATCGACGATATCGACAATTATGGGGTTTGCTCCTGCAGCAGCAAACGCTGCGGCCATTTCAGCCTCGCTGTTCGTACCGGGAGCCTTCACAACAAGAACTTCTGGGTGCACGAGGCTTGCATCTCTTCGGGGAACGAAAATGTGACGATCATGTGACCTCTCTCGTGAAGCGGAACCGCTGGGTAGCGGAATAACTTTTTCAAACAGTGGATTGTGGATCTTCTCGCGGATTGTTGCGATAGGAAGAGATGTCTGCTGCTCGCTCATCCGAAGCACCATATTATCCGCATCGGTCGTTTGTCCGATCATCTGGTGAGGCAAACCTGCAAGCAGTTTTTCGATATCCGTTGACGCGGGAACCTCGATCACAAATCTTCCAGCGGCCTCGGAAAAGAAGAATCCGGCAGGATGGTCTCCCTGTTCAGGAGATAGAGTCACATCAAGACCGATATCACTCCCCATCGTCATTTCCGCCAATGCGGCGAACAATCCGCCTTCCCTTATATCGTGGCAACTCAATACCGCATTCGATTTCAGTAAATCATGCATCGCATCAAAGAGACGTTTTTTAGCCGCGAGGTCGTATCGGGGAACGTCGTTAGTGTCCAGGGGGCATTGCCTCGCGAATGCGGACCCAGCGAGGCCTGTATCTCCTTCGTCTCCGATGAAGACCACTTTGCTCCCGGCTTTCTGGAAACAACTTGGGACCGTACCATCGACATTTTCTAAAATGGAAACAGCGGAGACGATGACTGTCGGAGGCGCTTTGATCTCTCTTCCCGCATTATCGCGATACGTACCGCCCAAACTGTCTTTCCCCGAAACAAAGGGCGTTCCAAATGCTTTCGAAGCATCAACAATTCCTTCGAGTGAGCGATCCAATGTCCCGATATCGACGGGGTTGTCGGGTTTCGGATGAACAAAATTATCGATGAGATAGATTTTGCTCGGATCGGCACCGCGAGCAACGGCATTGGAAATAGCCTCAATTACAGAAGTCACACTGCCCCAGTAGGGATCATGATACCCGATCTCCGGAGCCAGACCGTGCGTAACCGTAATACCATGGTCGGAATCATAGCGAGGACGTAACACAAGAGAGTCCTGCGGGGCATCCTGCTGATCTCCATCGAAATACGGCGCTGTGATCGTTCCGGTGACACTGTGATCATAACGGCGTATGACGCTCTCCCGTGAACAAACGTTGGGACTCGAAAGTATGGACACACCCATATCACTTAACTGCTGCAATGACATTTGAGGGATTGGAGTCGAATGGATGACTGGCTCCTCGTACACACCTTCGATCACCTTGCGCGGGTCTCCGTGAAGGACGAAGTCGAGATCCAGATTGGCCACTTCTTGGCCCTCGAATGTAATGCGGAGTTTGTTGTCTCCTTGGTTGAACATCGGCACTCAATCCATAGTGTTTGCAAAGTGCGACAACCTCCTCAACATCCTCAGGGCTTAGTGCCAGCACCATTCTTTCCTGCGATTCGGAGAGATAATGTTCCCAAGGCTTCAGCCCTTGATATTTCGTCGTTAGAGCAGAGAGTTCAACGGTACCGCCGGTTCCCTCGCAATATTCGCTGACAGCCGAACTCAACCCTCCTCCTCCAACATCATTGATGGCATGAATTTTGTTTTTCTGGAAAAGAATCTCAAGCACATCCATGATGCGCCTCTTCAAAACCGGATAGCCGATCTGTACGGAGGTACTGTCTTTCTCCTTCGTCTCATCCGTCATGCTGCCCGAGGAAAACGTAGCTCCATGAATACCGTCTTTCCCCGTTTTTCCGCCCATAATGAGAATTATATCTCCCGGCTGCGGTTTGCCTTTCTGCGCTTTTTCGAGAGGGATCAGTCCGATGGAGCCTGCGAGTACTACTGGTTTCGCAGTGAAGCCTTCATGGAAAAACACCGCACCGCTCACATTCGGAAGTCCGACCTTGTTGCCGTAACTCGCCACGCCAGCCACCACTTCACGGAAAAGCGTCTGAGGATGGAGGCATCCGGGCGGGACATCTTCCCTATCGACATCCAACGGTCCGAATCCGATCACATCGAATACTCCGATAGGCTTCGCGCCCAAGCCGGTCGCCAATATGTCTCTGATCACACCACCAATACCGGTTTCCGTCCCTCCGTATGGCTCAATGGCTGCCGGTGCGCTGTGGGTTTCCGCCTTGATGCAAACACCGGTGTTCTCATCAAAACGAACAACCCCAGAATTATCGACGAAACACGAAATGACGCCGGGGTGATTAATGGCTGTCGTCGCGGCCTTCAACCTCTGATATAGAGGTTTTTTCCTTTTCCCATTGATAATCATATCCGATTTGAATGTCTTGTGGCCACAGTGCTCCGACCATGATTGTGCGATCAGTTCGATCTCGCAATCCGTCGGTTCCCTCCCAAGCCCTTTAAAATGATTCTGGATGCAGAGCATTTCCTCCGTATCAAGGAAGAGTCTTCTGGAAGAACTCAGTTCATCCAAGGCATGCGCATCCATCTGCAAAATAGGTATCACCTCGACGGTCGCATTCTTCTCGGCAACCATTCGTAGAGTTTCCGGGACTGATTGCAGTTCCTGTTGAATGGAAAGATTTACCAGTTGCTTTGAAAGTTTTTTTCGCCCCTCTTCTGTTGCCTGTCCATAGAGAAGAACGAATTCCGCAGTTTGACATGCCTTCCCTTCTTGCATGGGAATTCCTAGCCGTTCGATAGCATGATGCAATGAATCAATTTCCGGATTGGTAACCTGTTTTTGATATGCGACGCAAACGTACTGACTTGGATCATGGATTCCCTCCGGTATCTCGCTTCCTTGAAAGGAAAGAAGGTGGGTATCCTCCTGCAATACTTCCTCACGAATGCGGCCAACTTCTTGTTCCGTAAATCGTTCAAACAGATACATCTTCCCCACTCGCACATCCTCGATGCCGGGAATGTCTAAATCAGCTATTTGCTGTTGAATGAGTTGTCGTTTTTGATCGAACTCGGGCAAACGGGGGAAAACACTGACAGTCTGTACATTGGCCGGAGAAGACTCCGGGGAAGACTTCGCGAAGAAGGAGTGGAATGAAGGCATTGGCAAAAGAATAAATGGTTGTTCAGTATAATAATTCTTCGCGTTCCTAACAAGTCGAATTATGCTTTCCTAAGATGAATGGAGGGCATCCTAGAGGTACATAGGTATACTATCGACCAAGAGGTACAAAATTCTGGAGACCCGAGAGGTTCCAGTCGCTTCACCTCCACCACTACAAACGCGTCTTAAGCGACTCGAAACCTGAAGACTCACATGCTAATTATTCGAGGATTCTTTTCAAATCACCCAACAACACTTCTTGGATTGCTTGCGGAGGATCCCAACCATATTCCTCCTTCACTTGATTACGTTTTGTCACGATTTCATCCAAGCGAGCATGAATTGGTAGTGCTGCATCGCCATCGTAATGAATCTCCAAAGTGCTTCTAATATGTGCCAATATCGAGCCAAAACATGCGAGCCATGGATTCCCGCTTCCGTTTGTTAATTCTCTTTGAATATCTTGCTCGGCATTATCAATGGCTTGCCGGGTTTCTGTTGATCCTTCCATGCCAGAAACTCTACAAGACCCAAGAGGTCGGCACCATCTTAGTAAGTGTACTTCAAACTGCCCCAAAGCTTGTTGCGGGACAGGAATGCTCCACCAATTCAATCCAAACTGGTACCAAACCGGCGTTTTCGCTATAGTAGTACTATGAAAGTCACTTTCCTCCTCGGATCGAAGACCGACGCGGAATACGCGCAGAAGATTCAGGCGACGCTCAAGGAGTTTGGCATCCCATCGGACATAGTCGTTGCATCAGCCCACAAGGTGCCGGAGAAGGTCATAGAAGTGATCAATGCGCTCAACGAGGACCCGCAACCGCAGGTCGTGATTACGGTCGTCGGCATGAGCAATGGTCTCGGAGGCGTGGTTGCCGGGAGCTGCATCCATCCCGTGATCAACTGTCCTCCGTTTGAAACGCTGGAAGAATACATGGTCGACCTGCACTCGAGCCTCAGGATGCCCTCCGACGTGCCGACCATGACGGTCCTGCACCACAAGAACGCCGCGCTCGCCGCGGTGCGCATTCTCGCCGAAGGCGATGAGAATTTGAAGAAGAAAGTACTGGAGCGGATTGAGAGAATCAAAGCATCTTACTAAGATGGGCAAAACGTGCGCCGCTTGTTCTCCTCTGCGACCGCAACGTGTACCATGCCCGTACATGGAACTCACGCTCCCTCTACTGCAGGAGAAAATAAAGGAATGGAAAGGCTGCCCTCTCGCGGAACGGTCAAATGCCGTCCTGGGAGAAGGGAATCCGCAGGCGGAGATCATGTTCATCGGCGAAGCGCCGGGCAAGCGGGAGGATGAACTGGGTCGCCCGTTCGTGGGTCCTGCTGGTCAGTTTTTAGATGAGCTGCTCGTCTCCATCGGCCTGAAGCGCCCCGACGTGTACATCAGCAACGTGGTCAAGTACCGCCCGCCGGAGAACAGAGATCCGACCGATGAAGAGAAGGAACAGTGCATGCCATGGCTGCAATTGGAAATCGCACTCATCAGGCCGAAAGTCATCGTCCCGCTGGGGCGCCATGCGCTGGGGCACTTCTTCCCAAAAATGAGCATTACGAACGCGCACGGGAAAGCGCAGAAACTCTCCGATGGAGTAACGGTGTTCCCGATCTACCATCCCGCCGCCGCCCTGCACAACGGCAATTTGAGGCAGGCACTGGTGGATGACTTCCTGGCGCTTAAAGCCTTCCTTGATTCCCGGGAAAATGGAAAATTGGAAATTGAAAATGCTTCTGCATAACTCATTTCCAATTTTCCATTTACCATTTTTCATTGCTATGACTTCCCTCGTCTTTGGCATCGCGCTCTCGGCGCTGCTCTCCGTCACGTCTCTCCTGATTGTACTGCTGCGCGTGAGCCCGCTCACCGCACCCGTACCCGCGCTCACTTCGTTCTTCCTGAGCGTCTTTCTGAGCACCATAAGCGTGAGCCTGCTCCTGCTCCTCTGGGCATGGAAGCGCGTTCCTCACCATACATGGGACACGGGGAAAATCATGAGCGTCTCACTGCGGGAGGCGATTTTCCTGGGGCTCGCAACGGTGTTCCTGCTGCTCTTCCACCTCTTCGGGCTCCTCACGTGGTGGATCGCACTGATGATCTTCGGGGTGTTCGCACTCGTGGAGATGGCGCTGCTGCAATGAATGGTTGGATTGTTGGATTGCTACATTGTTCGCAAGCGGAACGCAGGTTTGCTGTGAAAAAAATTTGGCACTGCAGCAATTCGGCAATTTCGCGGCGCAGCAATGTGACAAATTCCATCCGTGCTCTTACTATAGGATCCAATGGCGATGGATTTATCATCATGGGCTGCGAAAATTCATTCCAAGAAGGAAAAGATCCCAACTGCTCCGACATTGGATCACCTTCAGAAATACGAACATGAATTATTCGGCAGGAAGGAGGGGTTTATTACAGAAGCCATGAAGGCATTGAGGGATTTGCCACCCGATCAGATAAAAACAAACGCTCAGGCATTGAATATGCTTAAAAAAGAATGCCAGGAAGCAATTGAGAAAAGACGCAGTGAACTGTCTGCCCCTTCAACTGAAAAATTGGCAAAGGAAGATGCCATCGACGTAACGCTGGAACTCCCGCAAAAGGAGCGCGGGCACCTGCACCTGATCCCGGAATTCATTCGCCAGGTGGAGGAAGTATTCGGTCGCATGGGGTTCGATACCTCCTACGGACCAGAGATTGAGACGGAGGAGAACAACTTCAATCTGCTCAATATCCCCGCAACACACCCGGCGCGCGATGCGCAGGATACCTTCTGGATCAAGACCAAGGATCCCAATGACCGCAGGTTGTTGCGTACGCAAACCTCTCCCGTGCAAATTCGGTACATGCAGACGCATAAGCCGCCGTTTCGGATGATCTGCCCCGGCGCCGTGTACCGCAAGGATGAAGACGCCACGCACTCGCCCATGTTCCACCAGTTTGAAGGGCTGATGATCGGTACGGATGTCTCACTCGCAAACATGAAAGCCGTGATGATCACCGCTATGCGGGAGCTCACCTCGCCGGATATAGTATTTCGGTTTCGTACGGGCTACTTCCCCTTCGTGGAACCGGGTCTGGAAGTAGACATGCGCTGGCAGGGGGAAGACAAGACCAGGGAAGGCAACTGGCTGGAAGTGGTGGGGTGCGGCATGGTGCACCCTCAGGTTCTGATCAATTGTGGAATAAATCCTCCGATGAGTGGCAGGCCACGCCTCGCACGCGAGGCGTGGCAGGGTTTCGCATTCGGCTTCGGCGTGGAGCGCATGCTCATGATCAAGCATCAGATCCCCAGTATCCGGAGCTTCTACCAGGGGGACGTGCGGTTCTTACAGCAATTCTAACCTCCCCCATTCCTCTCGCTCCGAGTGGAAAACGCAGGGTATTTGACACTGTCAAATGCTGACGCTACCGCTGTTTTGTCCGCAGCCAATCACGGTACGTCTGGAAATTGGCTGACCCGATTTTCACGTAGGCATTCTGCGCGCCCATAGCGAGCACCTGAGCAATGAGACCACGCGTGCCTGCTTCCGTTCGCGTGATGTACTCATACCGCACCGGTTTGCCGGGTGCCTCTACGCGCACCTTGTAGTACAGTTCAGGTTTGTCGCTCATAAGTTTATTATAACATTTTTTGCAGAATTTTGGAATACGCCGCATACGAAAACCGCCCATCCCTTCGAGAGGGACAGGCGGTATGTTGCACCGATGGCTGCTCACTGCTGAGGCAACGGTGCCGCCAAGGCATCGCGGATGCCAGCGGCATGCCCTTCGTTCCAGGCTTCGGATGCATCAGGATGTGTGTGAATCCCGATGAAATCCCGCTGGAAGTAGAGCCCGAGACCACTGAACGCTTGCTGGCGGGCTGACTCGACCTCCTGCCATCCTGCACTGTAACCGGACTGGTACTGGCACCAGTTCACGACCTCCTGGGGTCCTGCCAATGAAAAGAACAGGACCACCAGAATTCCACAGAGAACCAGAAACTTCCCCATACGTTCCTCCTGCGCTTGAGCGCAAAAAACGGAAGTGGATTGGAAGGCCCTCCTCGCATGGAAGCGAGACGGGCACGACAAACACCATCAGCGGTGTGAATGAGCAACGATGCTGTAGCAATTTATACTATTTTATTATTTTGTCAATTCCCTACAGATGCTTCCCCCACTCCTGCGGATTGCTGGAGAATTCCCCCACTTTCACGAGGGCATCCGGTTCCAGCCTGCCCTGCTCCACCGCGACCTCCAGCAGAATACCGAATGTGGAGAGCGGATGGAGCTGCACGCGCGCTTCCTGCGCTTTCTCCGTGGAAGCATTCATCTCGTAGGTAAAGATGGCAACCACATCGCTCACTGTCGCTTTCCCCTCCTCGCGCAGAGCTTCTACGGAAGAAATCGCACTCCCTCCCGTGGAGAATAGATCTTCTACGAGCACGACGTGCTTCCCCGCGACTGTATCTCCTTCAATCCGCTTTTGGGCACCGTGCTCTTTGGCCTTGGAGCGGACGTAGACGAATGGCAGATCCATGCGGTCTGCGACTAATGCAGCCCACCCGATTGCCGCGGTGGCCGTCCCCGCGATGGCATCCGGCTCGACGTTCAGTGAGCGAATGCGCTGGACGAGCGCGTCGACCACGAATTTCCGCGCTTCCGGATGGCTGTAGAGCATGCGGTTATCGCAGTAGATGGGGCTCTTGATCCCGCTCGTCCAGGTGAAAGGGGGGTCAACCGACAGTTTGACTGCGCCGATATTGATCAGGAGTTCCGCGATGCGCTTTCCGTGTGGCATGCCACTATGATAATGGAAAATGGAAAATGGAAAATGGAAAATTGCTGCTGCAGATTTTTGCACGCGCATTGGTTCCTCATTTTCCATTTTCCCTTTACCATTGCCGCAGTACATGGAAATCACACCGGAACAGGAACGGCAGCTGCACGCGCTTGTGGAAGCGTTCCTTGAGGAGAATGCCAACATCAATCTCTCGGCTTTCCGCACGCCGGAGTCGTGCTGGACCGGAAACGTGCTCGACTCGCTTTCCGCATTGGACTTGGAGGAGGTGCAACGCCTGCCGGAAGGGGCGCAGTGCCTGGATATCGGAACAGGCGGCGGCTTCCCCCTCCTGCCGCTCGCGATCTGCCTGCCGCAGCATTCGTTTACCGGGCTGGACGCCACACAGAAGAAGATCGATGCCATCGGGCGCATTGCTTCCAAACTCGGATTGCAGAATGTCTCCCTTGTCTGCGGGCGTACGGAAGAACTCGGCAGGCAGGAAGATCTCCGTGACCGGTTTGACTGCGTCACCGCCAGAGGACTCGCTCCGCTCAATGTGCTGCTGGAATATGCCGCGCCGTTCACTCGCCCCAAGGGACATATCGTCGCATGGAAGAGCATGACAATCGACCAGGAACTGACAGAATCGCTCCTGGCGCGCGCAGAACTCTCCAGCCACCTGGTGCACCGGCACGCGTACGAATTGCCGGCTGACTACGGCAAGCGGCAACTGCTCGTGTTCGAGAAGACGGCGAAGACGCCGAAGAAGTACCCGCGGGAAATCGGTGTGCCAAAGAAGCAACCACTGATTTAATGGATAATTGAAAATGGAAAATGGATAATTGCATGCGCATCATTTTCCATTTTCAATTTTCCATTCTTTATGCCCAAGGCATACGTCCCCAACGATAAGTGGAGTCGGCGCGCATCTGAGGAAGGCTACCGCGCACGGTCGGTCTACAAATTGATGGAACTCGACGAGCGGTTCCGTCTGCTTAAAAAAGGCATGCGCGTGCTTGATTTGGGGGCCTCGCCAGGCAGCTGGCTGCAGTACGCTGCAGCGCAAGTGGGAACGAAGGGCACGGTGCTCGGCATTGACCTGAAAGAAATCGAGCCTGTTGCCAGGCACGTTGCAACCGAGGTTGCGGATATCACAGATGCCACCCAAGTGGAGAAGATCCTCGCAGCCCACGGACTCCCGGAAATCGATCTCGTGCTCTCCGATCTCGCACCCAACACGAGCGGCATCAAGGACATAGACCAGTGGCGCTCCATAGAGCTCTCACAGGCAGTGAGCGCCATCGCGCAGCATGCGCTGAAACCCGGAGGAACCTGCGTGATGAAAATCCTGCGCGGAGCCGACTTCGACCCGTTCCTCGCTGAGGCAAAACGCAGCTGGGATTCGGTACGCACCGCACAGGTGGAAGCCAGCAGAGACAGGAGCAGGGAGATTTATGTGGTGATGCAGAAGAGATAACCGTATACTTGCGTACCGTGATCGAACTCACGGGAATCCAGAAGCGTTTCGGCAAGAATGAAGTTCTGAAAGGGATCAGTTTCTCGGTCCATCCCGGAGAGTTCGTCTGCATCACCGGTCCCAGCGGCGTCGGGAAATCCACGCTCATCAGCATTCTCATCGGGTCGGAAACATTCGACGACGGCTCAGTGAACATCGATGGAGCGGAGCTGCGCGCTATCCCGCCGCGCGCGCTCCAGCTCTACAGGCGCAGAATCGGCGTGATATTCCAGGACTACAAACTGCTCTGGAACCGCACCGTTGCGGAGAATATCGCATTCCCGCTGGACATCTGCGGCGCCAGCCCGGGCGTGACCCGGCGGCGCGTCGCAGAGGTGCTCCGTCAGATGAACCTCGAACGGCAGGCAGACGTGCCCTGCCATGCGCTCTCCGGAGGAGAGAAAGCGCGGACTGCCATCGGCCGCGCCATCGCGCACAAGCCGATGATCATCCTGGCAGACGAGCCGACGGGCAACTTAGACCCCCGGGAATCCATGCGCATCATGCAGATCTTCAAGGACATCCACGCACAGGGAGCCACCATCCTGCTTGCCACCCACGATACGATCATCGTTGATTCGCTCAATACGCGCGTCATCACGCTGGAAGACGGGTTGATCGCCCGCGACAGCATTGGCAAGTACCGTGAGCCCCCCACGCAAACGCAGGAGACTGTTCATCCCTCCGCAAAGGAGGATGATCCTGAAAAACCATCCCGCAAGGGGAAAGGATCCGTGAAAATCATCTCCACCAGCAAATAGCAGGATCATTCCGCCGCCTGCTTCTGTTCCTTCTCGATCTTCCTGCGCAGTGCGCGCTCCTGTTTCTCGCGTTCTTTGAGGCGGTCCTCGAACGTATCCACCAGAACATCCGCCGTCTTCGTGAGATCCGGGAGCGCGATCTCCACGGGGTAGAACCGGATGAGCAGCGTGCAGATAATGAGCATGTACGCCATCTCGGGCACCAGGTACAGCAGCGGGATCGGCGACCCCTGTGCGAGGAGAATGACATCCATGACGAAGATGGAGAAGTGCATCAGGATGAGCATCGCCACCACGCCGGCGTGCTTGACCGGCTGGAAGAACGGGAGGAACGTCCCGAACGTGAACGCGGCGAGCAAGGCGCCCAGCACCATAGAGAGATTCCTATGGGCTATGTCCGGGAAACCCTCGATCCCATAGAAGAAATTGAGGTGTTCCGGCGCGAAGAGGAAGAGGTACACGAAGAGGAGGTTCAGGACGAACACAATAAGGAGCGTGAGCCTGAGGGCTGCATGGGAGTGCTTCATCGGGCAAATAGTACACCTCATCGCCCGCCGCTGCTATGCTGAGACCGGATGACAACCTACAGAGACGCCGGCGTTGACATCGATGCGGGTGATGCCGCCTCCGCAGCAGCGTACGCGCATGCGATGGCGACATTCCCCGGCCGGAGAGGGCGGATTGGCGCTCCCGTGGAGGATGCCGGCGGGTTTGCGGGATTGCTGGACATGGGTGGCTACTACCTCGTGCAGAATGACGACGGCACGGGTTCCAAGATGGAACTCGCCTGCGCGATGCAGCAGTACGACACCATCGGGTACGACCTGCTTGCCATGGTCGCGGACGACGCGATCTGCATGGGAGCCGAGGTAATCAGCGTGAGCAATACGCTCGATGTCCCCTCGGTCGACCCTGTGATGGCGGACCAGCTGCTCGCATCGCTCTCACAGGCATGCCGGGAGCAGCACATCGTCATCCCTGGGGGCGAGATCGCCGAAGTGCCGGGCGCTGTCACCTCTCCCGTCTGGAACGCCACCGCCATTGGAATCGTGGCGAAAGACCGCGTGCTCAAACCAGAAACGATTGCGCCGGGCGACAGAGTGCTCGCCCTGCGCAGCGGCGTGATCCGCTCCAACGGCTTCTCGCTGGTTCGCAAGATCCTCACCGATGCGTTCGGCAAGGAGTGGCACACGACACCCTGGAAGAACGGCATGACATGGGGCGAAGTCATGCTGACACCCAGCATCCTCTACCACGGAGCCATGCTCACGCTGCTCGGGCGATACGGGGAGAAACGCGCGGTGGAGGTGAAGGGCATCGCACACATCACCGGCGGCGGCATCGCAGGGAACCTGCGCCGCGTGCTGAAGAAATCCGGTATGGGAGCTGAGCTTCCTCACCTCTGGGAACCGCACGATGCCGTCAAAGATTTGATTGAACTGGGCTCCGTGAACATCGAAGAAGCCTATCGCACATGGAACATGGGCAACGGGATGCTCGTCGTCGTCCGTCCTGAGGATGGGGAGAGAGCGACTGTCCTCCTCACGAAAGCAGGCATCTCCGTACGGGAAGCGGGCGTGATCACGAAAGAGCCGACGATTGTCGTGAAAACATATCCCGGAGAAGCTCTGAACTATGAGTCATGAGCATTGAGTGATGCAACTCATGTCTCATAGCGCATGTCTCGAGTTTGACAATACAAGACAATCCATTACCCTTTTGTGCAGACATGCACGTATCACTCCGCACAGCTCAGGCCGCCATGGCAGTAGCAGCAGACGCAGCTGACGCGAGGCTGTACGTGTAACGGAACTACTCCCCACACACAGCCTCCTTAAGAGATAGAGAGGCTGCGTTTCTACATTCCTTTTCCCCCTTCTTCCATGGCATCCGCCGAGTGCATTGATCCCCTCTTCCCGGTTCCGGAAACAATCGACGCTGCGGCAGCGAGCGTAGATGCTGTGGAAACGCACCAGAATGACACGCGCATCCGGATCATGATGACCATGGCAACTGCGGATGAGGCGCAGCTCCTCCGTTGGCTTTCCGGACTGCGGCACCAGCCGGACCGCGCACGCATACTGCAAATGCCGCAGAAGCTGGCTGCGAGGATCGGCCTCCCGAGCAATTGGCTCCAATGCACCGCGGAAGCACAGGGAACGATGCTGCGCAATTGCTGCAAACCTGTCCTCTTCATCCCGCACAAAGCCTGTGGCCCGTTCTGAGACAGCAGCAATTTGACAACAGAGGAAAGGAGGCTATCATAGGCGCACATATGCAGCAGAAGGGTCTCCTTCTCGGCCTCCTTCTCCTCCTCCTTACGGAGGGAGGCAGGTTGCGTGCATAGTTGAATTTTCTTCTCTTGTAAGCCACGAACCTCCCTCCCACGCATCGGAGGGGTTTTTGTATCTGCCATTTCCACTTCTTCTATGAGCACACCAGAACAGCAACGAGAACTATTCTTCAATGACGTCACTCTCCGGGACGGTGAGCAGGCGCCGGGCAACACCATGACGGAAGACGAGAAAATCGCCATTGCGCAGCAACTCGTACGCATGGGCATTCCCGGCATCGAAGCCGGATTCCCCATCGCGAGCAGAGGAGACTTTCGCGCTGTCGAGCGCATCGCGCATGAAGTAGGTCCGATGCGGCTTCCCTCCGCTACGAGCGGCTCCCCTCACCCGCGTATCTCCGGACTGGCTCGGCTGGATGGCAGAGATATCGATGCGGCACTGCGCGCGGCGCGCGGCGCTCCGCACCGGGGCATACACACGTTCATTTCCACTTCGCGCGCACAGTTGGTGAAATTCGCAGATGCACTGCGCAAGCGCGGAGCGGATCCGGAGAGCATGCGGGACTTCCTGGAGCAAATCGTCTTTCCGGGCATAGAGGAGTACTTCGCCGTGATCCGTGAGACTGATCCCGATGCGGTCATTCAATTCTCGCCCGAAGACTGGACGCGAACGGATGAAGCCGTATCAGATGACGTGGTGCTCGCCGCTGCGGAGAACGGGGCGAACGTCATCAATCTGCCTGATACGGTCGGCATCGGAATTCCGCGCGTCATCGGGGAGCGCGTCGCGCATGTGCGCGCCCTGCTGGACCAGCGCGGCTTTCGGGACGTGGCGATCTCCTGGCACGGGCACAATGACACCGGCCAGGGAGTCGCATGCTCCATGGAAGCCCTCTACGGCGGAGCGCAGCAGTTGGAGACGACCGTGCTCGGCATCGGGGAACGCACCGGAAACTTCTCCTTCGAATCAACGCTCGCAGCTCTGGATGCAAACAGAGCGGAGCACGAACGGATGATCGGCATGCCCATCCGGGATACGCTGGTACGGGGAGAGGTGATGCGAACGGCGCAACTGGTCGCTTCCACGATCGGCGTACGCATCCCGCGCGAATCGCCCATTGTCGGCGAGAACGCGTTCGCGCATGAATCCGGAATTCACCAGCAGGGCGTCCTTGCGGGAAGGAATGCCGGTAACGGGCAGGTCTACGAGATCCTCTCGCCGGAAACGTATGGCGCAATGAGCAAGATCATCCTGGGCAAACACTCCGGATGGGCCGGGATGAGAGACTTCCTGCAACAGCACCGGTTGCCATTCAGGGAACAGGACCGCGCTGCATTCGTCTCTGCCCTGAGCACCGCCGCGGACGAAAGGCGCAAAGGCCTCTCCGATGCGGAAGTACTCGAACAGGTCTACTACCCGACTGTCATTCAGATAACGAGGGGACCCTACGTGAAAGACGTGCATCCGAACCGTACGGTCGCAGGCGAACCAAAATCCGTGATGGTCAGCTGCGGGCATGAGGATGCCTGCTACGGTCTTGTTGGACGGGCGACTGCAAAAGATGAGGGAGCCTTAGATGCATTCATGCAAGTCCTGAAGAAGCAGATCCCCGATGTGGAAGTGAAGGAATTCTCCGTGCGCAACAAGCCGGGGGAAGAGGGCGCTTCCGCAACAGCGATTGCCACAGTCGTGCTGCGCAACGGCTTTGAAGTCATGGGCATGGCCGAACATCACGATACGGAACAAGCGGGGCTCCTCGCCGTACAGAGAGCATTCAATGCCCTCTGTGCGCGGGAACGGTACGCGCGCATGGTACGTGACAGCAGCGATGCGGCTTAGTAGAACTGCTGCGCCTGCCACAACTTGCTGAAGAATCCCTTCTGTTCCAGCAACTGACTGAGTGCGCCCTCCTCCACCACCCTCCCGTCACGGATCACGACGATCTTCTCCGCATTCTGGATGGTCGAGAGCCGGTGCGCGATGACAATGGCCGTACGCCCCTGCACTGCCTCATCAATCGCCTCTTGGATCAGGCGCTCCGTCTGGGAATCGAGCGAACTGGTCGCCTCGTCGAGTGCGAGGATTCCCGCGCCCTTGAGGAGTGCGCGGGCGAGCGCGAGCCGCTGCTTCTCCCCGCCGGAGAGTTGCATGCCCCGATCCCCCACCTCCGTTTCGAATTTTCTGGGCAGCGACTCGATGAAATCAAGAATCCGTGCTTTCTGCGCCGCATCCCTCACCTCCGTGTCAGAAACATCCCGATCCAGCCCGAACGTCATGTTGTACCGAATCGTATCGTTGAAGAGAATCGGCTCCTGGCTCACGTACGCAATGTGCTGCTGGAGTGATTGATGCGTGAAGTTTCGAATATCCTCCCCGTCGACGAAGAGCGCGCGTTCCGGGCAGTCGTAGAGCCGCAGAAGCAGGTTGAGAATCGTCGTCTTTCCCGCGCCGCTCGGCCCGACGAGCGCAACCGTCGTGTTCTTCTGCACAGTGAACGTGAGTTCCTGCAGCACAGGCTGGTCCTCCTGGTACGCAAACGTGAGATCCCGATACTCAATCTGGTGCTGCAATCCTTTGAATTCCCTGTCCCCCTGCGGCACCTGGAACTTCCCTTCGTCATCGAAGACTCTGATGACATTTCCCACGGGAGCAGAGAGATCCGCAACGGTGAGCCCCGCTTTCCCCAACGTTGCAAACTGCGGCAACATGCCGTTCGCTGCGTAGAGAAACACCACAAGGAGTGAAACGCTCTCGATCGTCGCGCCTTCGAAGACCGAACCCGCAAAATAGATGATGAGAGAGAATGCCGCGAGGATGATGAGCTCCTGAGCCGGTTGTGCCAACGCATAGAGAGATTGCGCGCCCATGTCGAGCTTACGGAAACTCTCAGTGAGCGCTTCGAACCGATCTGCCATCTCTTTCTCCCGCGCGTAGCTCTTCACGAGCGTGATGCCGCTCAGTGTATTGAACGTCTCCCGCGCAAGTTGCATGTGCGCCTCGCGCCGCTCGCGGGAAATATGACGGATCTTGTTCGCCTTGATACGTACTGCAATGTAGAGCAACGGCAGAATCAGGGCAGTGGAAAGAGATAACTGCCAGGAGATACAGAGCATCACAACAAACCTGGCAAGCACCTGAAAGAGTGATGCACTGGTCGTCTGTATCACGTTCAGAAGCCACAGCACCTCATTGGAGTACGCGAGTGTCGTTTGGAGCTTCCCCTGGCTCTCCCTGTCAAAGAACTGCTGCCCGAACGAGAGGTACCGTTTGAACATCCCGGATGCGATCCGTTTGCGGAAGATACCGTTCCAGTAGGCATTGTAGACTAATTGGGCATAGAGGATGACGTTCCGGCACACCTGTACCGCCAGTACGAATCCGATCAGTACCAGAAAGATAATCTGGTTGGATGTATCGGAGGCATTGAGCACAGCCAATGTGTACGTCAGCGCTCTCCCAAGGATCGGCATGTCCGAGACAGTGCTGAAATCTCCTGAGGAGAGCCCTTTGACAAGCGGAATTAAGAGCCCCAAACCGACGCCGGAGAACAGCGCAATGAGGAAGGAAAAGAATACGGGAAGCAGGATATGATCGATACGGACCCCCATAACCCTGAATAGGAGGCGCACTTTCTCCATCCTCGTACGGAGGTTCCTGCCGCCGATTGTCTCAGATGCAAACAGCATGGAAAATAGGTTCAAAACCATCGCAATAGTGGCAGATTGCATCCGGAAAAGCGAGCAGCGTACGCGTCTTTCCAAAACGGGAGAGTGCGGTAGAATAGTGTACCTATCTCTCTTCTGATCCCCCTATGCACACCGCCCGAGTCCTCCTCCCCTCCCTCGCACTCCTGCTCTGCACCGCCTGCCTGCCGGGCTCACCCGCAGTGCAGCAACCCCCGGAGAATTCGACCGTGCAACAGCAGGTCTCCGTGCAGAAAGCCGCCGAGGCCTACATCCGCTCGCACATCAGCCAGCTCTCCCCAGAACCGGCGGTTCTGGGCGGCACCTTCTACGTGACGGAAATCGAATGGCAGAACGACAGCACTGCCGTCGTCTCGTACGAGGACGGCCACATTGCCCTCCGGGGCAGGGCGCGTATCCGCGCCAACGGCGCAGAAGTGACTGTCGAGTCTTTCTCGCTCATTCCGGATGCCCTGCCGCCGCCAAAGAAGGAGGAACCCGTCCCCTCCCCGATGCAGGAAGAAGAACCCCAGGCCGAACCGCAGGTCGTCGGCATGGCGAATCCTGCATCCGTAGGCTGCGAGGAGGCCGGCGGCACGCTGCGCATTGAGAAGAAGCCGCCCGCAGGAGGCGAGTACGGCGTCTGCTACTTCGCAGGGAACCGCCAGTGCGAAGAGTGGGCGCTCCTGCGCAGCGACTGCCCTGCAGGAGGCGTGGACGTTGCCGGCTACGTCACTCCCGCCGCACGGTACTGCGCCATCACGGGCGGCGCGTACAGGGCTACGAACACCGATGGCGAGGAGCAGGGCACCTGCACATTCAAGAACGGGCGGGTGTGCGATGCGTGGGATTTGTGGGAAGGACGTTGCTAAGCCAAAACCATCGGCTATCCGCTTGTGTCCCGCACAGGGGAACTCTAGTATGCCCGCCATTTTATGCGCAACCGCATTACCGGGCACTGGCCGATCCATGAGGAGTGCGACATCACCTCCTCTGAATGGGACGTATTCGAACAGTACGAATCGATGATGCATGAGGAAGTGACGCGAATACAGATCGAACTGTACGATGCGATACGGCAGGCAAGGCAGAGAGCGTGGTTCACCATCGAACAATTGCTCGACGTCGGGACAGATGCATCCAGGGCAGCAGAATTGGCACGATTTGCCCTCGACCAGAGCGTGCGGAATCTGCGCATTTCCGCGCGGGCAAGGATTGTCGCAAAACTCGGGACGCTCCCCTCTCGCAAGAGAACAAGGAAGAAGAACTCGTAAGCGCATGCTTTTCGACTCAAAATAGCACAAAGGTTCTTCTTCCTGTATCCGCGTTTTCACTAATGCGGTCCCGCAAGCGTTCTCTTTGCATATCAGAGCCCCTGCACAGCAGACCATCTTCTTGCAGAAAGAGTATTCTACAATATAATTTGTATTATGGAAGTACGTGAGAATGTCGCATACAAAGGCAGCGAATTCGCTTTCCAAACCGTCGATGGCAGGAAACAGCTGATGCACATCACGCAGTGTGATCGATTGGGCGAGGGGAACTTCGGTGAAATTTTTGCGGTGACGCTCGCCGTGCGCGAAGAATTGCACGGCATCCTGCACGACGCCGGATCTATCGAACGCGCCCTGAAAGTTTTCCACATCCAAGAGAATGCGCGCCATGCCGTTGCAAAACATGATTTTTTGCGTCGCTATCGTTTCCCCCTTTTCGAGGAATATCGGGAAGATGCTGGCAACCGGGGCTGCGTGCTGATGCCCAATGGCAACCGTGACGGCCGTGTGGTCGTTTCCTGGAATAGAGACAGCAGCGCGTACGAAACGCTCAGGAAACAACGACCGCTCTCCTGTGAGAGCATCCGACAGACACAGGCATCCCTCTTGCCCTATGTTCACAGAGCAACCGCATTCGGATTCTATGTCCCGCCCTCGGCGTACTTCTTCCATGTGCCATCAGATCAGCAGGTACATGAGCACATTCCTGTGAGCTTTGATGATACGGATGAAGTGGATGAATGTTTCCGTGGAGCAGATCTGGTGGGATTCAACGTGCGCGGCGCACAGGAAGCGCTCCTGGCACTCTGCACATGCGGCATGCAAAACACAGAAAGAAACACGGCTGCATCCGCCATTCAGAAGACCTGTGAACAGTGGCAGGAACAAATCGCTTGGGAAATAGAGAGGATGATGCATTGCTGAGCACAGCCGAAGAATACCGGCATACAGCGAATAGTTTGAAAAAATGTTCCTCTCATGCTTCCTGCGCTGCTATAGTGTCATTCTCCACGGGAGTCGCCTCACCTACGCCATTCGGACTTCGGGTGGGCAAGTGGAGTACAGTACGCTTTCCTTCACACGTCTCGTTCACATTGGGGAGTCGCCAAGTGGTAAGGCAGCGGGTTCTGGACCCGCCATTCGGGGGTTCGAGTCCCTCCTCCCCAGCCAATCATTCTTTTTAGCTCTCACAGCAACGAGGTCGATGCCTTTTTGGTAGTCTGGGACTATGTTTCCGTCTTTTATTTTAATGTTCGAAAATACGGCATGCAGCAGTTCACGCTTTTCTGCCTCAGAAGGGCATGATACATAGATTTCTGCGCTTGCCTGAGCCAGTTCGAAAATGGCAGAGCCAAGATTCATGTATTTCTTATTCGCTTCGATATTCTGCTTAATATTCATGCGCACTTTTCTAAGCTGCATTGCGTATTCTTCATTTTTCTCCTTGAAGAACTCTTTCGTGATTCCACCGTCCAATCTGTCCTCGTAACAGACATGCATGCGCTTAACTAATCTCTTTTCCTCACACTGTAATGCATCAATACGCTTGTCTCTCGCCTCTATTTCGAACTTATGATTTTCTTTTAGAGCTTTTCGTACCCATTCAAGCATGCGCTTATCTGTACACTGCAACCCCTTCAATACCTTGATAACTTGCTGATCGAGTTTCTCCTCACGCAAATACTTTCGCTGCGTGCAGTTTGTATTGAATCGAGTGCAATTGTAGTAGCTATGCCCTTTTTGCTTCTGCCCGACAACAGTTCGACCACACTCTCCACATTTGCACATCCCCTGAAAGAGAAAATGGTGCTTCCGACATTTCCCATCCACTTTCCGGTTCAGCTTTTCCTGCACGCTATCAAATAGCTCTTTCGAAATAAGGGGCTCATGCTTTGCGTTCGTATAACGTTTGCCCTTCCACATGAACTCACCACAGTAGAAACAATCTTTCAGAACCTTGTGCAAAGTGGTATTCCCAATCTTACCACCCCTAAGTGATGTCCAGCCTTCCTCGTACAGCTGTTGGGTGAGGCTACGCAGCGTATGTTCGCCTGTATCGTACAATAGGAATGCTCGACGTATGTACGGGGCTTCTGAGCCCTCAGAATCATCGACCTGCCATACTTTCTTTCCTGTAACCCCAACGCTTACATAGCCCTTCTTTTGACTGGCAGGACACCACCCCTCTTCTGCCTTCTGCAACATGCCTTTTGATGCCTCTTCTGAAAGATTGTTGCTGTACTGCCTAGCAAGTACCAAATGAATATCCCATTGGAACTTCTCATTAGATTTCGAGTTCTTATGGATGATGAGGTTCTGCTTCACAAAATGAATTTGCCGTTCCTCATCTTCTTCTAGCCAATCATTCAGCAGTACAGCATCTTTGAAATTTCGCGTGATCCTATCGACTTTCTCCACCAGAAGCAGCGTTACATTGGATTTCTGCAAATCACGTAGCATCGCATTGAACAATGTTCTCTCTTGTTTCCCTCTTGCTGATTCAGGTACAAGATACCGCTGTACAACATCTAATCCCTTCTTGTCTGCGTACTCCTGCAACAGCTTTACTTGTGACTGTAACGAGTAGCCCTCTTCAGCTTGTTCTTTGGTAGAAACCCGAGAGAAGATGATTGCTTTCGTCATAGGAGGAGGAGTGTATCACGAAAAAAGGTTCGAAAGTCGTTCCACTTGCCGGTAGTACCGCAGGAGGTTATTTGCCATCTCTTCAGCTTCCTCCTCGGGAGGTTCCAGTCCATAGTTCTCTCTGAGGATCACACGAAACTCATTGAGAAGTTCCCGACTAATAGTGGAATCTCTTCTCATAAGTTTTTCTTTGGGGAAGGAACACGCTTTTCCGCTTTCTTTAATTCTTCCTGCAACTCTTCAAAAGAAATGCCATATCGATCCGCACACTGCATATTCTTATTTAACGTCTGCTTGAAAAACTTCTGCTTCGGTAATTGCTGATGAGAAACTCTTACGCGCGCCGGCTCAATTGATTTGAATCCCTCCTGACGCAATCCGCCCTCAATATTTTTTACGATTCTCCAAGTAGCTGACCTGTTATCCAAATGCGCTTTAAAGACCCCAAACAGCAGCTCAATATCGAGGCACGAATACAAGTTCAGCCCATAGGTCCGACAAGAACGGCTTTTCATCTCGACCTCTACTCTTGTTACAGCATCGTAAAAAATATAATCGGGATAAAGGCGCTCTTTTCCCTTCTTCTCAATTTCAATAATCTTATTGTATACACGGGCTTTCCAATGATGAGATTGTTCGCCGTAATAGAAAGTCTCCGGCTCTTTTGTATCAGGATCGATATTGATCAAAGACCGCTTCTTAACTTTCCCTGATCGATTCTTAACTCCCTTTGCTACATTTTTAACGGATACGTACGCTAAATCTGCACATAAATCGACACGTGAAACTGAATGAACTACAACTCGTGATTCAATATCGCAAAGGAACAAATCCCAGTAGTCCCGATACGCAAATTGCCTGAGACGTACCAAGCCAAAAAATGCGCTATAGAAACTAATACGGTACTGATACCGCTCTTTCACAGAAGGAGGCATCGTACTTTTCTTGCCTATTTTCTGTATGGATAGCACTTTTTCTTCCCCTCTAAATACATTCGCAATCTCATCATTCTTCACTATTGAAAAATGGATATTCACCTCTTCGCCTGAATCGCCCCACATGAACCCAAGTAGCTCCGAGGCATTTGTGTCATTATGAGGAAAGCTAAATATGGAATTGAGCAATCGAATTGAAGAAGCATCCTGATGGTCGATGCCAATTAACAGCACCAAATAATCCAAACCAAAATGTAAAAGTTTTGGCTTGTTCTTAAGCTTATCCGTAATTACATCTTTGGTTTGATGGTGCGATATTGCTTCATCGCACCGTTCTCGCGCGGCGGCAGAGCCGCTTTCGCGCTCGCAATTGTGTCTGCTATGAACCGAACCTGTATTAGAAGAAGCCATGCAATGAGAGTAAAACTCTCACTTGCATCGCGGGGTGATCCCATTGCTTCAGGTTTGACACCAACCTCCACTCGGTAACTTAGCGGGTACTGAACGATAGTGGCTCTTTAAATTTTCCTCTCCGATTTTTTAACTCTACGGAGTCCGGCAGCCACAAGTGATAAATAAATAATAAAGAAAGGATCTAAGACGAGTATGCACCGTGTCTGACGTACTGCAAGTATTTCACATGCCAAATTGATTCATAAATGTAATTTTAAATATACATAGACTCTAAATTCCTCGATATCTATACTTACAACTATGAAAATTCAATTTCCTCTACTCGCGCTTGCTGCCATTCTCACTCTTGGATGTTCTGGCAGCAAAACAAATAACACTGATAATTTCCAAAAAAAACTAGCCTGTTCAGATAAACTTAGCACTATTGAAAATAAACTGGCACAGATGAAGCAAAATAGCGGAAATAGTATTGTAGGAGACTACAATCTTGCAGAAGTTTTCTACATACCTAATTTAAACACATGTGCCTACGGATACAATTATCGAGAAGAACTTTGTGGACTCAATTATGGATGCTCTAAACCTGAAGATTATGAATATCAAGACGTATATATAATCGAAGACATACTCACAGGAAAAGAGCTTTACCACGAGCGCTATTCCAATGGATCAAATGAAAATGTTGCAGCTTTCCAGAACAAAATAATCGAACTGCAAAAATAATTCTTTTTTGGGACGACGAAGCCTACCGCACGGTCAAGGTAGTACTCGCTGCGCTCATCTCCACCTTGACTGCGTGCGGATATCGAGAGGCTGTCCCAAAAAAGAAAGGCTCAAGATACGTTGAGCGGCGATTTTCTGAGGAGTGACAGGAGAACAGTATACAGGTTTTCGTGACGATGATTAAACCTCCACTCACACTCTTTGAGATGCAGGTAGAAGGTGTGTTTGTGA